>JBCCMR010000318.1:0-3304 GCA_039026255.1 Pseudomonadota bacterium | reverse complement strand
GCGCCGCTCTTGCTTGGCGGCCACGCCCCCCGACCCGCGCGAGGTCAGTAAAAGCGTTGCGTAAGCATCCAGATCGTCGTCGAAAGGGCGCACGGTACCGTCTTTCACCAGCCAAAGCCGGTCCGCCACAGCGCCGATCAAATGAGGGTCGTGGCTGACTAGGATTACTGCCCCTGGGTAATCCATAAGCGCAGTCACAAGTGCTTCGCGGCTTTCTATATCCAGATGATTGGTGGGCTCGTCTAAGATCACCACATGGGGCGCGTCAAGCGTGGCCAAAAGCATCGAAAGCCGCGCTTTCTGGCCGCCCGAGAGCTGCGCCACGGACGTGTCCGCCTGCTCTGCCGTGACGCCCCCTGCGGCAAGGATTGCCCGCAGGCGCGCGGGCGGCAGGGCCGGGCGCTCCCGGGCCAGGTGTTGCAGCGGGGTTTCATCGACCAAAAGCTCATCCACCTGATGTTGGGCAAAATAGCCGATGCGCAGCTTCGACGATTTGACCACATCGCCTTCCATCACTGGCAAACGGTCGGCGATCAGCTTGGAAAGCGTGCTTTTGCCCTGGCCGTTGGCCCCCAAAAGCGCGATCCGGTCATCCGGGTCGATGCGCAGCGACAGGCTTCGCAAAACCTGGGTGTCCCCGTAGCCCGTCGCCGCCCCGTCGAGTTTTATGATCGGGGGCGAAAGTGTATCAGGTGCGGGAAACGCAAATCCAGCCACTGCCCCTTCGAGCCGCGCCGCGATAGGTTCCATCCGTTCGATCATCTTAAGCCGGGACTGCGCTTGCTTGGCTTTGGACGCTTTATAGCGGAATCGGTCAACAAAAGCCTGCATGTGAGCCCGCGCGGCTTCTTGTTTTTTGATGCCTGCCTCCGCTTGCGCCAGTTGCGCGCGCCTTTGAGCGTCGAAGCTGTCATAGGGCCCTGTATAGAGCGTAAGCCGCTTTTCGCTGAGGTGCAGAATATGCCCCACTGATCGGTTCAAAAGCTGTCGATCATGGCTCACGATCAGGACCGTGTGGGGATAGCGCGCGAGATAGCTTTCAAGCCAAAGCGTGCCCTCCAGATCCAGATAGTTCGTGGGTTCGTCCAAAAGTAAAATATCCGGGGCGGAAAAGAGCACACCAGCCAGGGCCACGCGCATGCGCCAGCCGCCCGAAAAATCCGCGCAGGGTCGCGCCTGGGCGGTTTCGTCAAACCCCAGTCCCGCAAGGATCGTGGCGGCGCGGGCGGGAGCGGACCAGGCATCGATATCAGCGAGGCGGGTCTGCACTTCGGCGATACGATCCGGGTTTGCACTGGCGTCGGCCGTTTCAGCCTCGGCCATCAGCGCGGCGCGCTCTGTGTCGGCGGCCAAAACCGTGTTGAGCAAGCTATCCTGGGTGGCTGGTGCTTCTTGGGCGACGCCGCCGATGCGCGCCCCGCGCGGCACCTCGATGCGCCCGGTTTCAAGCGTCAGGTCTCCGGTGATGGCCCGAAATAGCGTCGATTTGCCGGTGCCGTTGCGACCCACAACCCCTACCTTATGGCCAGCAGCCACCGTGGCGGAGGCGCCCTCGATCAGGGTGCGTCCAGCCACCATTAGCGTGATATCGTGGAATGCGAGCATAGGGCGGGCTTTGCCAATTGCCGCTAGGGTTTTCAACCCCGGGCTGGGGTGTTAAGGGCCCGGCAAAATGCAAGCACGCCGGCAAAAGGACGCAAAACATGGCCCTGGAACGCACGTTTTCCATTATTAAACCCGACGCTACCAAACGCAATTTGGTGGGTTCCATCGTTGCCAAACTGGAAGCTGGCGGCCTGCGGGTGGTGGCACAAAAGCGCATTCATCTCACAAAGGCCCAGGCGGGCGTCTTCTACGCTGTTCACAGCGAGCGGCCCTTCTACGATGAACTTTGCGAATTCATGTCGTCCGAGCCTATCGTGGTCCAGGTTCTCGAAGGCGAAAACGCTATAGCCAAAAACCGCGAAATCATGGGCGCCACCAACCCAGCCGAAGCCGACGCGGGCACAATTCGCAAGGAATTTGCGCTCTCCATTGGGGAAAACTCCGTTCACGGGTCGGACGGGCCTGACACCGCCAAAGAAGAGATCGCTTACTTCTTTTCTGGACTTGAGCTCGTCGGCTGAGCGCCGCAAGGCCTCAAACAGATGACTTCGCCCAGGCTGGGGCCTAGGCGGCGTTGCCTTGCCGTTGTGGGCGCGGGCACTTAGATCGGCGGCTCAGGGGGCATGCCCAATCTCTCCCGCAGGGCCTGGGCAAGCGCCTGGGGGTAAATGCGGTGCTCTTCTTTCAGGACCCGCGCGGCCAGCGTGTCGGGTGTGTCGCCCGATAAGATAGGCACCCTAGCCTGGGCCAGGATCGGCCCGTCGTCCAGTTCTGCAGTTACCCGGTGAACGGTTGCGCCCGCCTCGGTGTCACCGGCCTCAATAGCCCGGGCGTGAGTATTTAGCCCGCGGTATTTTGGCAAAAGCGACGGGTGGATGTTGAGCATATTGCCTTGCCATGTGCCCACCATGCGGCGACCCAGGATACGCATGAACCCCGCAAGGCAAACCATATCCACGTGGTGGGCCCGCAGAGTGCGGTGCACGCCACTGTCGAAGGCGCGTCGGCTTGGGAATGCGGTGTGGTCGACGATGGCCACCGGCACGCCGAGCGCCCGGGCCTTTGCCAACCCAGCCGCGCCCGGCCGGTTGGACAGAACCAGGGCGGGTGTTGCTGGAACACGGCCGGCCTGCATCGCATTTACCAGCGCCACCATGTTGGAGCCGCCGCCAGAAATCAGAATGCCGACCTTCACAGGCGTCCGGTATAGGTGACGCAGGGGGTGGCTTTAGCGTCTTCCTGGGCCTCGATAGTTCCGATGATCGGTGCCCGTGTCCCCAGCCTGTCCAGCGCCTCTTGCGCTGCCGCTGCTGACTCGGGGGCCATGATTGCCGCAAGTCCAACGCCGCAGTTGAAGGTCTTGAGTGCTTCATCGTCGGGCAGCCCCGCCTGCGAGACGAGCCAGTCAAAGACGCCCGGTCGGTCCCAGGCGGTCAGATCGACCGCGGCGCGGGTGCCCAGAGGCAACGCCCGGGGCAGGTTTTCGGTGACGCCTCCGCCGGTGATATGGGCGAGTGCCCGCAGGCCACCGTTGGCGCGCAGTGCGCGCACTGCGGGCGGGTAGATGCGCGTGGGTTCTAGGTGCGCTGGGCCAAGCGTGCTGTCGGCGAAAGGCGCCGGTGCGTCCCAGGCGAGCCCCGAGGACTCCACTATGCGGCGCACCAGCGAATAGCCGTTCGAATGGACGCCCGATGACGGC
>JBCCMR010000317.1:0-3355 GCA_039026255.1 Pseudomonadota bacterium | reverse complement strand
TTGAGTATTTACCCAAAGAAGAAAGGCGGACCCGGCGAAACAATCCTTACTGTCGAATAGAACTGGCTGGTAGGGTTGTCAGGCAAAATGAAAACGGGCGGCCCTATGGCCGCCCGCCGTCAGTTGGGTGTCTAAGCACTACCGCCCGTCGCCGTCCTTGCGTTTGATCGGGGCCCAAAGACGCTTGTTGGTGAAGTAGAGCAAGATCGCCAGAATAGTCAGCATCGCTACCGATACCATACCAAAGGTTTTTCGCTGAGGCAGTTTCGGCTCCGCCGTCCACATCAGGAAGGCCGATACGTCTTTGGAGATATCAGCAATTTCAGTGCTGTGGCCGTCAGCGTAGTCGACGTCGTCACCGTAGAGCGGTGGGCCCATCGAGATCCAGCCGCCCGGATAGGCAGTGTTTTCGTAGAGGATGACGCCCGCCTCCTCCTTGTCGTTGCCAGTGTACCCGGTCAAGAGCGATTTGATGTACTCCGGCCCGCCCATACCGTACCAAAACTGGTTCAAACCCAACCCGTAGGGACCGTGAAAGCCCGCCCTTGCCTTAGCCATCATGCTAAGGTCCGGCGCGTTTTCTAGAGCGCCTTCCGGGAAGTGATCTGAAATCGCCGCCGGACGGAAGTCGTCGAGTTCGGCGTCGAAAACCTCAAAACCGTTGTCGTCGATGTAGGCTTTAATCTGGTCGTCAGTGTAGCCCAGGTCGGTCAGCGTACGAAACGCGACCTGACGAAGACCGTGGCAAGCGGAACAGATCTCGGTGTAGACCTGGAGACCACGTTGCAGTTGGTCTTCGTCATAAGTGCCGAAAGGTCCGTCGAACGGGAAGTCCACGTCAGACACCTTGCCAGCACCCCCGGCGGCCCAAGCAGAGCCTCCGGCGGTGATCATGGCCGCGGCAAACGCGGCCGTAAGAAAGTTTCTCATTGTCTTACCTTGCCCTTACTCAGCAGGGGTGGGTTGCGCGCCGAAACCTTTGTCGCTGGAGCTGTCGGAGCCTTTTTTCTTCGCCAAATGGTCGTCGAAGTCGGCTTCGATGGTTACCGGCACGGGCAGCGGCTTTTCGATGACACCGAGGAGCGGCAAGATCACCAGGAAATAACCGAACCAGTAGACAGTGCCCAAAAGGCTGATCAGCGGCACAAGGCCTTCGGCGGGCATGGCGCCGGCCCACATCAGCACAAAGAAATCCACAACCAGGCCCCAAAACGCCCACTTGAACATCGGACGGTAGCGGCCCGAGCGGATGTTAGAGGTGTCAAGCCAAGGCGCCAGGGCCATGACCGCGATGGCACCAAACATCGCCACAACACCCAGGAACTTTGCATCCAAGAAAAGGATGTCGAAGGTGATCGCCCGCAAGATCGCGTAAAACGGAAGGAAGGACCATTCGGGCACGATGTGCGCCGGCGTGGCAAGCGGGTCCGCCGGGATGTAGTTGTCTGGGTGGCCTAGGTAGTTGGGCATAAATGCCACCACCGCGCAGAACACAGCCAGAATAAGCACCAGTGCGAAGAGGTCCTTAATCACGTAGTAGGGCCAGAAAGGCACCGTGTCCTTGGCAGCTTCGGCTTTCGACGTGCGGCGTACTTCGACACCGGTCGGGTTGTTGTTGCCCGTGGTGTGGAAGGCCCAGATGTGCACGATCACTAAGCCCGCAATCACGAACGGCAACAGGTAGTGAAGGCTAAAGAAGCGGTTGAGTGTGTAGTTATCCACCGCCGGTCCACCCAAGAGCCAGGTCTGCAACGCCTCACCGATACCGGGGATTGCACCGAAGAGCCCGGTGATCACCGTTGCGCCCCAAAATGACATCTGCCCCCAGGGCAGCACGTAGCCCATAAAAGCCGTTCCCATCATAAGCAGGTAGATCAGCATACCGATGATCCATGTCACCTCTCGCGGAGCCTTGTAGGACCCGTAGTAGAGGCCACGGAAGATATGGGCATAAACCGCGATGAAGAAGAGTGACGCGCCGTTCATGTGGATGTAGCGAATGGCCCAGCCACCGTTCACGTTGCGCATGATGTGCTCGACGCTGTTGAATGCGTGGTCCACGTGCGGGGTGTAGTGCATGACCAGGGCAATCCCGGTGATGATCTGCAGCGCCAGACAGAAGGCCAAAACAATGCCCCAAATCCACATCCAATTAAGGTTCTTGGGTGTGGGAATCATCAGCGTGTCGTAGGCTAAGCCGACGATCGGCAAGCGGCGGTGCAGCCACTTCTCCGGTCCCGACTTTGGCTCGTAATGGTCGTGGGGAATACCACCCATGGCTTCAGTCCTCCTTTAACCCAGTGTCAGCGTGCCGCCGTTTAGGACAGCAACTGGAACTGGCAGATTCGTCGGTGCGGGGCCCTTACGGATACGTCCCGCGGTGTCGTAGTGTGATCCGTGACAGGGGCAAAACCATCCGCCAAAGTCACCAGCGTTGCCAAGCGGGACACACCCCAGGTGCGTGCAGACGCCTTGCATCACCAGCCATTCACCCGCCTCATCAAGTGTACGATTTTGGTCGCTGGCGTCAGACCCTTCGGCGTTTGCGTTCCGCGCGACCGGATCGGGCAGGTCCGCCAGAGGCGTCGCACGTGCCGCGTCAATCTCTTCCTGCGTGCGCCGACGGATGAAGACCGGCTTTCCCAAGAACTTAACATTGAACTGGGTTCCGATCTCGATCCCGGACACATCCACATCAATACTTGATAGTGCCTGCACATCGGCAGACGGAGTCATTTGGTTAATCAGGGGCCAAACGGCAGCCCCGGTGACAACTGCACCGGTCGCGGCAGTGGCCACATACAGGAAATCCCGGCGGGTGCCGTCACCATCTTCGGCGTGAGACACGTTGCTATTCTCCTCATTTTTACCGCGACCGTCAGCCTCTTTGGACCGTTGCAAAAGCCCGAAGCCTGAAAAGCGGCAGTGCACCTGTTGGTACACGTTCCTCCGCCAACCGTCCAGCGGACGTTGGGCCGCAGGTACCCCGAGCACCCTTAAAGCCACCGTGCGGCCAGGCACTGTGGTGCAAAGACGCACATACCGTGGTACACCGTAGCATGAAGCCCGAATTGGCAGCATTTCAACCAGATATCCCGCAAAATCTGGGTGCAATGATCCGTCTGTCAGCCTGCTTTGACACGCGGCTCCATATTATTGAGCCTTGCGGCTTTCCCCTATCGCTAAAGGCGTTGCGGCGTACGGCCATGGACTATGCCGATGTGGCGCAAATGGTTCGCCATCCAGGGTGGGGCGCGTTTTTGGCAGATCATGGACCTGGGCGCCGCATACTTTTGACGACCGCCGGGGATGTCGATCTCTGGGATTTTGCCTTTGCCGCGGGCGATGTGCTGAT
>JBCCMR010000316.1:0-3379 GCA_039026255.1 Pseudomonadota bacterium | reverse complement strand
GTATCACGCGAGCTTCCCAAGCTTAAGTTACGGGTTCGATTCCCGTTACCCGCTCCAAGCAATCAAACACGATCAAGAAATAAGCAACTGTTATTTATAATTTTTTTCTGCATTTGCAGGGAACTTCTGCAACTAGATGAAAATGCGATAGCGGGCGTTTGCGGGAAAAAACCGGGAACTCTCCGGGCAGTTCAGGAATACGCGTCCCGCAAAAAGTCCCGCACCCAAAACCACTGCCAGCTTCGTGAAGTCAAAGCGCCCCAGGTGCTACCGGTCAGCTTAGATCAATCTCCAAACTTCGCACGCAGCCGCTGATTGAAATGGTTTTCAGTTGTTTTAAACCGGTCCAGTTACATTGGCTGTGCCTGTTTCGGCCATTCCAGCAGCCGATATCCTATCGGCATCTAGGTCATGACTCGGCAAGCTATGGGGTTGGGGCCGCGCGAGCTGCTGACACTATCGTCTGCCTCCCATTTGCGAAGGGTGCGTGGTGCTGTATCGAAGATTGTTGCAAGCTCCGAAAAGCCCCCACTTTCGCTGGGGCCCCTAAAACTCTCCCGGTGCCATTAAATTGAAAGGCTGACTAGCGCCGCAATAGCGCCTATTGCGCCCACCGCAGCGAGGAACGGCGTTAGAATTGTCGCGACTTGTTTGGTTGGTGAGGCCATTTGCACCCTAACCTTCCCAGCCGCGTCGCCTGAGGTTGCTCTGCTTAACTTCATCAATGGTCGGGGCGCGTGTCCTGCTTTGACCATAAGATGGGCTTCCACGCCTCTCACACAGTCTGTTGCCGCGCCTCAGTCGCGCCGGTGTCCATCGTCTTCGTGCAGGCCACCATCAGCGTAATGATCAACCATGGCACGGCCCGCCTGCTCTGCCGCATCAAGCCGGTCATTGATCGCGACCATCTGCTGACGAATTAGGGTCGCCGCGCCAGCGTCCATCATTTGCTTCGTCTTCAGGTAGGACATGACCTGCGACGCCTAGGACAGAAAAAGGCGCGCCAATTCGAGCCACATCACGCAGCCCTCTTCTTTTCGGGGGCGGTCAGAGACCAGACCAAACTTGCGGTAGTGAGTATTGCGCCAACGATCTCATCTACCATGCTGTCGTCGATGCAACCTTTGCGCATTCACGGCACACCCAAGGGCCTGGGCCACACGACGCTTGCGGCGGCCCGCAGCGCGGAACCACTAGTCCTGCTCACCAAAAACGTAATCCGCGTAGGGATGGAAAGCCTGACAACGAATTTAGGGATTACCGCCCGGGTGGTGGCGGATATGGACGATATAGCTATGGGGCGGCTGTTGACCCACGAAGGGGTTGGGCTTGCCGTGGCGCCTGAGAGGGTTTGGGCGGATGAACCAGCGGCACCGTGGCAACCGCACTATTTGCCTTGCGCGCGGCAGAGCCGTTTTACACCGTCACAGTCCCACGCAAATACCCGTACCCAGCCTTAGCGAGGCTTTTGCGGTGGCTCGACACTTGCCCGAGCCCCGACCGTGCGGGCTAGCTGCCTGCCCGCTGCAGGGCAGCCGACACCGGCGCCAGGTCAAGGCCTCGGGCTTTGCTGCTGGCGGCCCAACTTAGAAGCGTTTGGAGCGTGGCAGGCGACGGTGTAGTCATCACAATCACAGCGCCGTTTGAGCGCGCTTCAAAACCCGCGCGATTGAGCGTCCGGTCAATCACATCACCCGCTTCGCCAGACTTGTCGATAAAACGAAAAACGGCGCCCGCAGGCACGTCCTGGGCGGCGGCCAGTTGCGGCACCGAATTGAAACCTTCGTCATAGGTCACAAGCCCGTGGCCTGTGTCCGCCAGGTGTTCGACTACATAACGCGCCAGACGCCGGTCTTTTTGAAGCGTCGCGCGGGGCCGGTCGATCAGGCCCAGGGCGTCGGGCATAATCCGAAAAAACTCATCGAGAAGCGCACCCACCTGTCCGGCGTTTTGGCCGCCTGATAGGCTAAGGTTCACGTCATTCGGTGCCAGCGCCAGAACCTCAAACCCCGCGTTGCGGTAGCGCCGGGCACGGTCGGTCGCGTCGGGGGCGTCTACCGGCACCGCGATAGCTAACGGCAGGCCCAGCTTGCGGATGCTATCAAGCTGCCCCTGTAGGCCTCCGGTGTCTAGCATCACCACAGCCATGAGCGGATTGGTGGACCCTTGAAACGGCAACGCATTGGCTTCAAAAGGCGCCTTTGCACCCGGCGATGGCTCCGGGGGCGCGGTGGGCGCGGCGGCGGGCGTGTTGCCCACGGTCGGAAGCCGCGACGCGGTGCCTAGCGACGCGAACCGTCCGCTTCGCGCCGGGGTTGTGGTTTCGTCGCCGATCGTGGGTAGGCCGCCGCCCGCTCCAGGTTGATTGCTTTGGCCGTCCCCGCCAATGGTGGGCAATCGGCGCGATGCGGCGCGGAAGGCCCCAGCCGTCCGCTCCGTACCGCCACCTAGGCGAGGCGCCGGAGAGCCCGGTTGAACCTCGGCGGTGTTGGTGTCTTCCTCGGTCGAGCCTGGCTCTTCTTGGGTGGGTTCCTTGGCCGCCGTTTCAGCGGCAGCGGTCTCGGCGTTGCCGCTCGGCGTGGCGGGGTCGGCCGCGGCCGTTGCTCTGCCCGCCTCTGGCGTTGGCGGGTTTTGAAGCGGCTCTTTATCCGGCGTGGTCAGGGGATTGACGTTGGCCCCTAGCACAGCCGGGTCTGGCCGAGGTGCAGGGCTGACTTCGGGCAAAGGCGAAGGCACCGGATCGGGGGCGATCGCATCGGCGAGTGCTGTCCTTAGGGTGCCGTCGTTGTCTCCACCGGTCGGCGTTTGGGGCGCCGATACCCGTTCCGTGGCGGCGCCCAACTGCGGGGCCGATGCATTTGGCGCGGGGCCAATGGACCCTGCGGCGGCTTGTGCGCCGAGAGCCGGGGCCGTTGGGGCCTCTGCCAGGGCCAGTGGTGCCGCAGGTGAAGTGTCGGCTGGCGCCGGGGCTGGAGTTAAATCTTGGGCCGGGGTCGGGGCTGGGCTCGGGGCTGGGGCCAGAATTGGGCTCGTGGCCAAAGGCGCAGCTGGACGGGTTCGCAGGCTAGGCGCCGTGGACTCTACCGACAGCTCCGTTTGGCCTATCTGGGGCACGGGGCTTGTGGGAACGGCGCGGTCTGTGGGCAAGCGCGGCGCAGCAGGGCGCGGGGCGCCTTCCAGACTGGGCAGACGAAGCGCTAGGTTCTGGTTTGCCCAGTCTGGAAAGCGCCCCGCGTCCTGCTGCGCCGCGCTTGCCCACAGACCGCGCCGTTCCCACCAGCCCCATGCCCCAGATAGGCCAAACGGATCTGTCGGTAGAGTCCACGGCGCCTAGCCTGCGAACCCGTCCAGCTGCGCCTTTGGCCACGAGCCCAATTCT
>JBCCMR010000315.1:0-3380 GCA_039026255.1 Pseudomonadota bacterium | reverse complement strand
GAACGCGGCCTACAACAATCTGGCCCAGGAGGAGCAGGTCAAGCTGGCCAATTCCCAGACGCTGGAACGCTACATCGAGAAGGGCAAATCCTGGGTCGACAGCCTGCAGAACCAGGCCGCCACGCAGATGGTGCTGATCAATAAGTTGCAGACGGATACAAAACAGCGCGTGGTGCTCTACGATGCGCTGACAAAATCGCTCAAGACCGCTCAGCAGCAGGACGTGGCCCACCGCATCAACGAAATCGGCGTGAAAACCGACGAAGAAGCGCAAAGCGCTATGGCCGCCATCGGGTCGGCCACCAATCAGCGCATGGCCGAAATGATGGAACGCCACGAAGACCACATGGTCTTTGCCCGCAAGGTGCTGGAAGAAAAGGCGAAGTCGGACGAACGCTTCGCCCGCCGGTTCGAACGGATCGTGGAGAAGCACGACAAAAACCTCTACGGCGCGTGACGATAGCGTACGCAGCCGATGAAAGACCTGGGCGTCGCGATCATGCTGGTGGGGCTGTTTTTCCTTCTCGGGATCAGCTTCGTGACCCCGGGGACGCTCGACCGGTTCGGTCTGCCCGCCGATTGGGTGGCATATCGGCAGGTGTCCACGTGGGTGTTTGTGGCCATAACCGCCGTGGGCGGCGCTGTCTGGTACGTGGCCTGGGCCGCCGGACGGCGCCGGTGAGTGCGGTGAGCGCGGTCCAATCCCCGCGGGCGCAGCCATGAGCGGGGACCTGTCGCGCGCCCATGTGCGGCTGGAAGGTGCGCCAGAAACGCGCCGCTATTTCGCTAAATTCGAACGGATCATGGGCCACCTGGACCACGTGGCGCGGATGATCATGGACGACGGCGACATCACCCGGTCCGAAGGGCGGATTGTGCGCGACTACCTGCGGCGGCTGACCCACACGTTCCGGGCGCTCAGCCACAAATACCTAATGACGACCCGCGTGGCTGGGGCGCCCGGGCGCGGTATGGCCGTAGACCGTTTGGACAGCGGCTTTCCCACCTTTCAAGAGCTTTTGACTATGGCCAACGACGCCATGAATGCTCCGCGCCACCTGGCCGCCCTGCCCGAGCCGCGCCAGATCAAAGAGGATATGGTGCGCCACATCCTCAACAGCCGTACGCACCCTACCCAGCTGCAGTTTGCCATGGCCCAGCGACTCTATTTCGAGGAATTGATCGGGCAGGATATCTTTTGGTCCGCCAACGACCCGATGGCCGCTTGGCGCGGCGAGGCCCCCCAGCGCCGCCGCAAGTATCAAATCCATTGGGCGGTTTTCGACACCCAGACCAACCTGCCCGCCATCTACGTCATGGATGTGGAAGAGGACGGCTGGAACGCCTTACCCACGGACGAAAAGCGCTGGCCCGCAGTGCAGTCGCACCTGATGGCCCAGGCGATCAGCGGACTGAAGCTCTTGACCATTGCCGACGGGTTCGACCAGGACTTTGACGACATCTTCCCCAAAAAATTGCGGCGCATCCAGGTTGGGCCGATGTATTCGCACGCCTACACACAGCAGTCAGGGCCTTTGCGCGATATCCTGGCCGAGGCCCGCGGGGAGGCCGGGCTTGACTGGGCGCTCGAATGGCGGGTGGAGACGCTTGTGTCCCGGGACGAACGCACCGAGAGCACGGGCTGGTTTTCCAAGGCCCCGCGGCAGATATTTGACCTCGTGGAGCCCCAGGACATGGGGCTAAGCGACCGACGCCGAGCGCTTGTGCTGCCTCAGCGGGCTTACCAGGTGCTAAACGAACACAACCCCGAAAGCCTGCGCGGCGTGCGCCGCTACGTCGTCCATACATCCGGCCGCGTGGCCCGTTATGGGTGATCGGCGATCCTGCGAAGCAGGCACATGCTCCGGGGGAGCATGGGAGCCGCGAACGGGCGGAGCCCCGGCAAAGCGGCGGTCCTGCGCCGCAGGCGGTTGCCCCGGGAGAGCGCGCGCACCGCGCAAGGGCGGAGCCCTGGCGATGCGACATTCCCGGGTGCTGGCAGCCCAACCGCGGCACCCGATTGCCCCGCACGCCCGGGGCTGCCTGAATCCGAGCCTGTTAGTAGCAGAGCACCGTATCGGCCTCGCCCGCCAGGGCCACAAGCTTGTCGGGCATGGCAAAAGCCGCGTCATAACCGGTCAAAAGCCCCTCATCGTATCCGCGCGCCTTGGCGGACATGCCCGACAAAAAAAACTGCGCGCCGAGCTCTTTGAGGTCCGCCAGATGCGCAGCCACGTTGCCGGTGCCAGTGCCCGTAGTCTCGCGCGCTTTGCCTGCGTCGAGCAAGTGCACCCCGTCGCCCGCGATAAAGAGCGTCACCCCGTGCCCGCCTTTGGCCGCCGCCAGCGCTACCAAAAGGCCCAAAGCAGCCTTCGTGGGGTTTTCAGGCCCGGTGTGGATGTGGATCAGAAATTGCGACATCGATATATACCCTCCCGCTTCGGTGCCGTGCAGACCCTAGAAACGTGCAACCGATCTGTCAGCAGAGGATTTCAGCCATGACCCAGTCCGCCGACCTTTTGGAGTTGCGCGAAGATGAAATCACCGCCCATTACGAGGCGGCGGTGGCGCTTTTGGATGGGTTCGATCACACTCCGCGCATCGCCAAGGCCAAAGAGACCGCCGCGCCAGAGCGGTCGCCGGGTATCGGCACCCGGCGCCGGTTTCGCACCACGACGCCGGGGCTTGTCACCCGGTCGACCGCACGCGCGGAGGGGGTGCATCTGATCGACCGGATCGAGGGCATCGGCGACGCAGACCCGATCACTACGCCCACCCAGGCGACCGTGCTCCAGGCGCTTCGGCGCGCGCTGGCTGTGGCCTACACGGTGCAGGACCACTACACCGACGCCACGGGTCTGAGCGAACTTCTCAAAGACAACCTCCAGGGGTCGCTGGCCGCGGCCAAACGGGCCGAATTCGGGGAGCTTTTGGCGGCGGCCTCGCTGATAACACTGCACACCTTCGCCAATATGTGCGCCTACCTGACCGCGCCGGTGGCCGGTGAGGGGTCTGTAGAGATCGGCCCCCTGGAGGAGGTCCTGACCGACAACCCGGCCACGGCGCTTGCCGGGGCGCTCTGGGAACTGGACCAGGACCTGGGCGCCTTTGCCCAGGACGACAACCAGACGGTGCTGGTGCTGCGGGCGTTCTGCGAAAAGCTGATGGAAAAGGTGGCCCTACGCGCCGCCAGCACGCCCCGGCTCGACCCGTTCACAGCGGTGGCCTACCGGGTGGAGGCCGACGATTTCACCGTGGACGGGTTCAGCGCCGCGAGCCGGGCCAAATCCACGCAACTGACCATGAGCTTCAAAAAGCCCCACCAGGTGGTGGGCAACCACATCGCCAAGTATCAGGCGATGAAGCTCGCTAAGATGCTG
>JBCCMR010000314.1:0-3386 GCA_039026255.1 Pseudomonadota bacterium | reverse complement strand
TACACCGGGTGCGGCGAGGTGGCACAGCAAAATGCGACTTCGCCCGGTACGCAGGCGACTTGCGCGGGATGGGGCTTGCGGAAGTTCACCATATGTTCTAACCCCGGATATGGCCCGCCAGTCCCGAGAGTTCCCACCCCCGCTTATATCTGCAGCGCAGGCAGCGCCGCCAGTCACTCCGATTGACGCGGATCGACGGCGGGGGCGCGGGGCGCTGAGCAACGACAGCGGACGCTTCGAACGGCACAGTCGGAGCGACTGCGACGACGGCTGGGACATTCCCGAGGACCGCGGCCAATTCCGCACCGAGGTAACCACAGAGAGCCCGCGCAGCGTGATCACCCGAAACCGGTCGCCGGACATCAGTTTTGACCGGTCGATCAACCCGTACCGGGGGTGCGAACACGGATGCATCTACTGCTTCGCGCGCCCAACGCACGCGTATCTAGGGCTGTCGCCCGGGCTCGACTTTGAAACCCGGCTGGTTGCGCGTCCCGGGGCAGATCGGGTGCTGGCGCGCGAATTGGCGGCGCCAAGCTACCGGCCCGCAACGGTGATGCTGGGCACCGCCACAGACGCCTACCAACCGGTGGAGCGAAAGCTGGGCATCACCCGGGCCATCGTGCGCGTGCTGGCCGACCACAACCACCCCCTGGGCATCGCCACCAAAGGCACGCTGGTGGAACGCGACATTGACCTTTTGGCGCCCATGGCTGAGCGGGGCCTGGTGCGGGTGGGCGTGTCGGTGACGACGCTCGACCCGGACGTGTCGCGCCGTATGGAGCCCCGCGTTCCCGCTCCCACCCGCCGCCTGCGGATGATCGAGCGTCTGGCGAAGGCCGGTATTCCCGTGCGGGTCATGGTCTCGCCTGTTGTGCCTGGGCTGACAGACCCGGAGCTGGAGGCACTCCTAGCCGCGGCGCGCGACGCCGGCGCACGCTTCGCCAGTTGGGTGATGCTGCGGCTCCCGCGGGAGGTGTCGCCCCTAGTACGCGAATGGCTGGCCGACGCGCACCCCAACCGGCAGGCAAAAGTCATGGATCGCCTGCGCGCGATGCACGGGGGCCGCGACTACGACGCGCGTTGGGGCGAACGGATGCGCGGAACAGGCCCTTTCGCCCAACTGATTGACCACCGGTTTGCCCTGGCGACGCGGCGCTTGGGGCTTGAACAAAATGCGCCCGATTTGCGCACCGACCTATTCGCAGTGCCCCCGAAAGCTGGGGATCAGCTCAAACTATTCTGACGCGAAAATCAGGTTACGCGTCGAGTTCTGCGTCCCAGTACAGAAAATCCATCCAGCTTTCGTGTAAGTAGTTAGGCGGAAACTTTCGCCCCGCGTTTAAAAGCTGATTGGCTGTGGGCTGCACCGGGGTGCGGCGCAGGCGAAAGCCTACCTGTTTGAGCGACCGCGATCCTTTTTTTAGGTTACAGGGACCGCAGGCCGCCACGACGTTTTCCCAGGTTGTTTTGCCGCCCCTCGCCCGTGGAACAACGTGGTCAAAAGTCATATCGCCCTTGGCGCCGCAGTATTGGCAGGTGAATTCGTCCCGAAGGAAGAGGTTGAACCGGGTGAAGGCGGTGGTCTTGGCAGGTTTCACGTAGTCGCGCAGCACAATGACCGAAGGGATGCGTATTTCGGTCGACGGAGAATGCACCGTGCGATCATATTCGGCCAGGATTGTCACTCGGTCCAGGTAGGCGGCCTTGACCGCGTCCTGCCAGCGCCAGAGCGACAGTGGAAAGTACGACAGGGGACGGAAATCGGCGTTCAGAACCAGGGCCGGATGGTCGCGAAAGCCGCCCGGGTGCCTGACAAATTCGTTTGAGAAGTCCGTATTCAAGTCGTCCAGCATGGCTCTCCTTGCCCCTTCCGGGGTGATGTAGGCGCGGCGCGCAAAACGTCCCGCCCGGGACCCCGCAAAGCTGGAAAATTTGCCTGCGACCCGGTGCCCCGGCGCGATCCGCGAGGGCTCTCGCCCCCGGCCCCGCGATGTTCCGACAGTTGATGCGTGAACTATATATGGGGTTCGCAGCCGCACAACCCTCTATATTCTGCGGTTGGCCGCGATGGGGCAGAGCCAAGAGGAGCGACCCGATCCAGCCACAACATCTAGATGCTATGGGTCCTGGATCCACTACATGCGGTCAGTTTTCCTGGTCTTCCAGGCTGTAGCGCTGGATCAGGGCCGATTGGCTGATCAAAAAGACAAAAAGCGCTGCCGTCAGGCCGAAAGTCTTGAAGTTTACCCAAGCATCGGTGGACATCAGCCGCCAGACAGCCTCATTTGCGGCCGCTAGGACAAAAAAGAGCAAGCAAAAGCGGCGGGTTAGGATCATCCAGCCCTCGGGCTCAAGCGGCATCATCTCTTCCATGACGGCGGCCAGATAGCTTTGCCCGCGCATCAGGCCAAACGCGAGAATCACCGCGAAGGCAGCATAAAGAATTGTAGGCTTCATCTTGAAAAAGCGTTCATCGTTGAGCCAGACCGAAAGCCCTCCGAAGACAACCACAACCACCGCAGTCAGCAGCTGCAGGCGGCTCAGCTTGCCCGTAAGCGCCCAAAGGACACCCGTGGCCACCAGAAGAACTGGGATAAAGGCAGCAGTAACCACAATGAACCCGTCGTAATCGGTGCCGCCGATGTCAAAAACGCGATCTTTGAGCCGCGTGTAGGCCACAAAAAACGCAATCACGGGCCCCAGTTCGAGCCCAAATTTCACCCAGCCATTAACTTTGCGTTCTGCCATATCTGCGCTGCCTCAGCCGCCAAATTCCACCACCACGGCGCCGCCTGCAATAGCGACCATAAGCGCCGCGCGCAATGGGCCGACCCTGTCGCCCAGAAAGGCCCAGCCGATGAGGGCCGCAAAGACAACCGAGGTTTCTCGCAAGACCGCCGCCTCACCCACCTTGTCGAGCCGCGTGGCCAACATGATGCAGCTGAACGACCCGAAGGCCACCAGCCCACCGATCACCCCACGCAGGGCAAGTCCTGGCAGGGCGGGCGGGTCGGTCAATCGCCGGTAATGGGCTAAAGCCACCCAAGGGAAGACCAGGCTGTCGACCACGTAGAACCAGAAGACAAAGGTGAACGGGTTCGCAGTCGCGCGAATGCCATAGGCATCATAGGTGGTGTAGGCGGCAACCATTACTCCGGTCAACAGCGCCAGCACCAGCCCCTGGGCCAGGCGCGCGCGGCCCACAGGGGTGTCGCGCAGGTTTACAAATCCCAATGCGAAAATCGCCCCGGTCAAAACCATCACGCCCGCCCACTGCACGGGCGTAAAGACTTCGTCGAACACAACGCCCGCTGCCAAAACCGTCACCAACGGCGCGGTGCCCCGCATGACCGGGTAGACAACCGTGTAAGCCCCGCGGTCGT
>JBCCMR010000313.1:0-3388 GCA_039026255.1 Pseudomonadota bacterium | reverse complement strand
TTGAGCAGCGCGAGAAGGTCATCTATTACCGCAAACGGTTGACCCAATGACCGCAAGCGGCGGCGCATACTACCGCCCCCTGGCGATCCCGCCCAGGGATGCGCCCCAGGAGGCGCTGCCGCTTGCCGGCACCGGGGCCCGCTGGACGCATGCCGAGCGGCTGAGCCGAAGTGCCCCGCCGCAGGTGCTGCCCGCCGCCGCTGTACCCGCGCCCCTGCGCGACACGATCTGCGCCCCGCGCCCGGACCTGGCCGGTGTGCCGCTAGATACGCCGCGGCTGATGGGTATCCTCAACGTCACGCCCGACAGCTTTTCGGACGGTGGGCGCCATTTCGATCCTAGTCGGGCCATGGCCCAGGCCCGTGCACTGCAAGAGGCGGGCGCAGCGATCCTAGACATCGGGGGCGAAAGCACCCGCCCTGGGGCCAGCCCGGTCCCCGCGGACGAAGAAATCGTCCGCACTGCCCCTGTCATTTCCGCACTGGCCGAGGCGGATTTTGCTGCGCCGATCAGCATCGACACTCGCAACGCGCCTGTGGCTGAGGCTGCGTTTGATGCCGGTGCCGCCATTCTCAACGATGTCAGCGCCCTGACTCATGATCCAGCCATGGCGGACCTTGCTGCGCGCGCCGGCGCGCCGGTTTGCCTGATGCACGCCCAGGGCACACCCGAGACGATGCAAAAGAACCCGCGCTACGGGGACGTGTTGTTGGATGTCTACGACGCCTTGGCCGCGCGCCGCGATGCGGCCCTGGCCGCGGGTGTGGCGCCGGGGCAGATCGTGCTCGACCCTGGGATCGGCTTTGGCAAGACCCAAGGCCATAACATGGCGCTTTGCGCGGGGCTGTCGCTTTTCCACGGGCTGGGTTGCCCAGTCATGCTGGGGGTTTCGCGCAAAGGTTTCATCGGTGTGATCGGGGATGCGCCGATTGCCGCCGACCGGGCGCCAGGGTCAGTGGCCCTGGCCCTTGATGCAGTGCGCCAGGGCGTGCACATTTTGCGGGTGCATGATGTCGCGGCCCACCGGCAGGCGCTGGCACTTTGGCAAGCATTGGGCGGGGGACACCCATGAGCGAACGCAAACTCTTTGGCACCGACGGGGTGCGCGGGCTGGCCAACACCTACCCCATGACCGCCGATATGGCCCTAAAGCTTGCCGCCGCCGCCGGGCGCCACTTCCGCCTCGACCAGAAAGAACATCGCGTGGTTATCGGCAAAGACACGCGCCGGTCTTCCTACATGCTCGAATACGCTATGACCGCGGGCTTTGCCTCGACCGGCATGTCGGTCCTGCTGCTGGGCCCGGTCCCCACCCCGGCCGTGGGCATCCTGACAAAATCCATGCGCGCCGACGTGGGGGTGATGATTTCGGCCTCCCACAACCCCCACCATGACAATGGCATCAAGTTTTTCGGTCCTGACGGGTTCAAACTTTCAGACGCCGCCGAAGCCGAGATCGAGGCCGCAGTCCTGGGCGACGCGCCCGTAGACCTGGCGCGCCCGGAAAACATCGGCAATGCCAAGCGCATCGACGACGCCCTGGGCCGGTATATCGAAGTCGCCAAGACCGCCTTCCCGCGCCGTCGCCTCCTAGAGGGGCTCAAAGTGGTGGTCGATTGCGCCAACGGGGCCGCCTATAAGGCCGCGCCAATTGTGCTTTGGGAACTGGGCGCCGAAGTCATCCCCGTGGGCACATCGCCTGACGGGTTCAACATCAACGCCGGCTGCGGGTCGACCCACCCGGAAACCGCCGCGCAGACGGTGGTCGCCCACCAGGCGGACGTAGGCTTGACACTCGACGGCGACGCGGACCGCATAATCGTAATCGATGAAACCGGCCGCGTTGCTGACGGCGACCAAATCATGGGCCTTATCGCCGGGCTTTGGGCCACTGAGGACCGCTTAGCCCGGGGCACGCTGGTCGCAACGGTGATGTCGAACATGGGGCTGGAACGGCACCTTGCGGACCAAGGGCTGACCATGGTGCGCACTGGCGTCGGCGACCGCTACGTGGTCGAGGCAATGCGAAAGGGCGGTTTTAATCTGGGTGGGGAGCAGTCGGGCCATATCGTAATGAGCGATTACGTCACCACCGGCGACGGGCTTATGGCAGGCTTGCAGTTCCTGGCAGCCATGGTGGAAAGCGGCCGCCCGGCGTCAGAGTTGGCGCGGGTCTTCGCCCCCTTCCCCCAGCTTTTGGAAAACGTGCGTTTTGCCCCGGGGCGCGACCCCTTAGGCGACAGCCGCGTGCGGGCGGCCATCGACGGCGCAAACCGCACGCTGGGCAACGCAGGGCGGCTTTTAATCCGCAAATCGGGGACAGAGCCGCTCATTCGCGTCATGGTCGAAGCCGAGGACGATACCCTGGTGAAAACCGTGGTGGGCGAGGTAGCCGCCGCCGTGCGCGCCGCCGCCTGACCGCCATTTAACCGCTGGCGCCCGGCCCGGTGGCCGGGTCGCCAAAGCGCTTAGATGATCTCAACGTCGTCTTTGAGCACCGCGATCGAAAGGTTCTCGATGGTGATCCGATTGCCGCTGCCAAAGTTCAGCACAGCATCGCCGTTGCTGTTTGACGCAAACTGATCGAACACCTGGTTCACCGTCAGCGTGCCTGTCCACAGCTTGTCGTCGAGTTGCAGGATATCCTTGTTGTTCTGGAAATCCTTAATCACGTCCCGGTCACCGTTGTTTTGGTACACGAAGATGTCGCCACCGCCGTTACCGTATAGCGTATCATCGCCGGTCTGGCCGTAAATCGTGTCCTTTGACACCCCGCCGCGGATTAGGTCTTTGCCCTTGCCGCCGCGCAGAATGTCGGTGCCGTTGCCGCCACGCAATTCGTCGGCGCCTTCGCCGCCAAAAACCTCGTCGTTGCCATTACCCGCTTTCAGTTCGTCAGCGCCCTTGAGCCCCTTGAGCGTGTCGGCCCCGTTGCGCCCGTTCAGTAGGTTGGCCGCGTCATTGCTGGTGATGTCGTCGCCGCGGGTACCGCCGATGTATTTTTCGATAACGGTGCCCCGGGCGATCACCATCGACCCGTCGACCCCATAGACATCCGACAGCTTTTCCTGGCGCAGGTCTACGCGCTGCTTTTCCGTGTCGGTGGAGAAGTCAATCAGGTCTGATCCCCCGGTATCCATGATCGTAAAGGCGACTTTCTGACCGGGATTCCAATTCGGATGCGTAAACGTGGCGTCTGTAAGGCCGGAAAAGACGATGTCCATGTAGGTGCCCAGGTTTGAGTTCACCCCGTAACGCGTATTGTCATCAAAAATTTCGGGCGCCAGGCCATAAAGGTCCGCCATAGCGATGATATCCACGATCTGCGGGGTGACCACCCGGGCAAAATCAGCATTGTCAGTCGTGTTCATGTCTTGGGTGATGTAGG
>JBCCMR010000312.1:0-3391 GCA_039026255.1 Pseudomonadota bacterium | reverse complement strand
GCGCCAAAAGTAGCAAGGGCAAAAGCGCCAGCGCGACCGCCGTTTGTCCCGCCAGGATTGCCCCGCCGGTGACCATCGCCACCACAAAAAGAACTGGCGTCAGCCACTGATTCCACCGGGGCACCGTGCGCAACTGGCCGTAGATCATTGCCGTTGCCACCACCGTCGCCAGGGCAAACACCGCGCCGAGGTAACCAACGCTATCAAGCGTACGTCCCAAAAAGACCGCTGCGGCTCCGTGGACGCCTAGGATAGACAGCGCCGCAACGCTCAGCACTGCTTCGCGCGACAGCCAAGAACTGCGCCATTGGCTGAAGGCACGCCAGGCCCGCTGCGGGTTGCCCAGGTGAAGTGTCGAAGACAAAAGCCCCACCCCCGCCAGCCCAAAGCCAAGCGCGTAGTAAAAAAAAGCGGCCCAGCCCGTGACTGTAGGAAGCCCAAGCCCCAAAAAGAAAAGGAGCCCAAACCCAAGGCCCGAGAGCACCGTGAATACGATGACCGATGGTGCCGGATGCATCAGAGCCGGTCCAGCGTGCGGTCGAGCCAGCCCAAAAAGCCCGCCGGTTCAGCGGCGACCGGGTCGAGAAAGGGTGCCAAAATGTCGATATCGCCGGTGCTGTCGCGGTCAGTTTTGGGACGCGGCGGTAGGTAGCGGTTGACGGGGTTTGTGCCCTGTTCTTGCATGAGAGCGATACCACCGCGTTCGGCGCTTAGTCGGCTTACGGTGCTTTCAGGGTCAGCGTAGTCGCCAAAGTGGCGGGCATTTGCTGGGCATGTGCGCACGCAAGCGGGCTCTCGGTCGATCTCTGGCAGATTTTCGTTGTAGATGCGGTCTACGCACAGCGTGCATTTCTTCATCACCCCTTCTTTGGCGTCCAACTCACGGGCACCATAAGGGCAGGCCCAAGCGCACAACCCGCAGCCGATGCAGTGGCTTTCGTTGACTAGCACAATGCCGTCTTCGACGCGTTTATAGCTGGCGCCGGTCGGGCACACGGTGACGCATGGCGCGTCTTCGCAATGCAAGCATGATTTCGGGAAATGCACGGTTTGTGCAGGTCCGGCGTCTTTTGCGACCTCAAACGTATGAATTCTGTTAAGGAATGTGCCAGCGGGTTCGCTACCGTAGGCGTCCATATCCGCCAGGGGCGCACCGTAGTTTGCGGTGTTCCATTCCTTGCAGTTGATCACGCAGGCATGGCAGCCCACGCAGATGTCTAGGTCGATGGCCAGGCCGAGTTTACGGTCGGTGGCGGTCGGGAGTGTGGTCATGGCAGGCTCTGACAAAGCTGGCTAGATCGGAGTTAAAGCGGTCGGGTTCTTCCCAAAACGGCGCATGGCCGGAATGGTCGTAAGTAAGCGCCTGGGCCCGGGGCAGCGACGCCATCGTTTCATCGTGCATTGCAGGCATCGAAAGCCGCTCATGGCGGCCGCGGATCACCAGCGCGGGTGATGTGGTGCGGGCGTAGACGGGGCGGTAGTCCTCGGACCGGCGACGGCTTTGACGGGCGTCGTATGATGTGGCCATGTTAAAGCCGGTCATAACGGCCAGGTCATCGGGGTCGGGCTGCCGGTGGAAACAGGCGCGCAGAAAGGCCACAGTCGCGGATAGCTCATCCGCATAGTTGTGGCCCATCATGCCCGCTGCGGCCACCGCCGGATCGTTGCCGCGCTGGGCTTGGGCGTCGAAGGGCATATGGGTGCCGGTGGTCACAGACGATCCCACCAGCACAAATCCGGCGATGTTTTTGTCGCCCGCAAGGCGCAGGTAGTCTGCCAGCACCCAGCCGCCCATGGACCAGCCGACTAACACCGGGCGTGTTAATCCCCGTTCCGCGATCACCGCGGCCAAGTCGCCGCCAAAAGACGCGCTGTCATACGCCGCTTGCCCTTTCGGCTTGTCCGACCGTCCATGGCCGCGCAGGTCCGGGATCACAAGGCGGAAATCATCCGCCAATCTGTGTTGCCGCGTCCATGCCAGGGCTGCCTGGGACCAGCCATGGATCAGCACAATCGCCGGGGCGTCTGGCGGACCAAGGTCGGTTACCGAAAGGTTAATCCCATTTGCACCGGTCACCTGGTGCGGGTTTGCCGTGGGGTGCGTGTTACTCACCCGGGGTGCCCTTATAAGCCACGTCGCGGGGGCCCTGGCCGACAGGGCTCTTTTGGGGGGCGATGTCGGGCTTGGCGGAGGCGTCAGCAGGCGCCTCGCAGCGTGCGATGCGCACGCGCAGGTCGTACCAAGCCGCTTGCCCGGTGACCGGGTCGCTGTTTGACCACCGCAATCCATCGCCCCGGGGCGGCAAAAGTTCGTGAATAAGGTGATTAAGCAGAAAGCCCTTGGTCACCTCGGGGGCCTCGGGGTCGAGCGCCCAGGCGCCCTTGCGTTTGCCGATGGCATTCCAAGTCCAAACGGTATGGTCGTTAAGCGCCTCCATCAGCACCACGGGCACAGTGATCTCGCCGTGGTGGGACGTCAGCTGCGCCCAGTCCCCTTCGCGAAAGCCGCAGTCCCGCCAGACCTTTAGCGGCACGTAAAGCGGGTTGCGCCCGTGGATCTGGCGCAGCCAGGCGTTCTGACTTCCCCAGCTGTGGTACATGGCCGCCGGGCGCTGCGTGATTGCGTGAAGCGGAAAATCCTGGCCATCGACAAGTGTCTCTTCAAAGGGGGGCCACCAGGTGGGCAATGGGTCCATGGACATCTCCACCCGGGCGCGCAGATGTTCCGGCGGCTGCCGGTTGCCTTTGCCCTGGGCGGCCAGGCGAAACCGCTGCATCTGTTCCACATAAAGCGAAAACACAAAAGGTGCGGGGGCGTCATAGATGCCGCGCGACACGGCCCAGTCTTGATAGGCTGCGTTCCAGGGCTTGTAGAACTGCGCCTCGTCCGGGATGTGGTCGATCCAGAAACCGCCGTTTTCGATGTAGCGCTTTAGCTGATCGGGGTTCGGCGCGCCGCGCCCGCGCCCTTCCCCGTCGCGGCCGCGCCATCCGGCGAGAGGCCCCACCCCCGGGCGCCGTTCGTGGTTCACGATGTAGTCGGCATAGTCGGCGTATTTTGGGCTGCCGTCTTCGTTCACAAACGCGGGCAGGCCCAGCTTGCCGCCCAGTTGGATCAGCGCTGACTGGAAGCCGCGTACGTCGCGGTCAGGCTCTACCACCGGCCAGCGGATGCTGTCGGCGGCCGCTTCAGCTTCGCAAATGGGCCGATCTAGGAGGCTGATGCAGTCGTGGCGCTCCAGATAGGTGGTGTCCGGCAGGACCAGGTCGGCAAAGGCTACCATTTCCGACGAATAGCTGTCCGAATAGATGATGCGCGGGATCACGTAGTCGCCGTTTTCGTCGGTGTCCGTGAGCATTTCCATGACGCCGCGTGTGTTCATGGACGAAT
>JBCCMR010000311.1:0-3395 GCA_039026255.1 Pseudomonadota bacterium | reverse complement strand
CGTCGACCTGGGGTTTGTAGATCGCCCAGACCTGGGCGAGCGCGGCGATGGGGCAGTCTTCGGTCCAGTCGACACGCAGGTCCACCGCAGGCCAGGGCATGCGGTCGGCGATCAAGAGCCCGGCCGAATGCACCGGCCCCGCCTCGCCCCCGGCCTTGAGCCCCGCATCGAGCGACGCCAGAAGCCGGTCGCCCAGGGCACCTTGGCTTTCGGCAAAGCCATCAACCATGGCCTGGGGCACACCGGACGCAGCCAGAAGGTTGCCGCCCGCGACCGCCCCGGGGCCCAGCGCTTGCCCCTGGGTGCCCAGCGCCCAAGCACCAGTGCGCGCCGCCCCCTGCCCCCGCGCGTCCACGGCCAGAAGCTGGCGATATTCGATGTGGCTTGCCCCAGCGGCCACCTGGTCGAGGGCCGCCGGCGCGGAAAGCCCTGCCGCCATAGCGTCCAGCAGGGCCGGACCCAGGCGCGGATCGGTCACGTTTTGCGATGTGGCTGCGCCTACGCCCGCGCGCGCGTAGACACAGCGGGCCGCCACCGCGGGCGAAGACGACGCGATGGCCACGCCCACCTGGCCCGTGGCGTCGCATCGCGCCGCGATAGAGAACGTCATCGCTCGGCGCTTTCGCCCGGTGCCGACGACGCGCCTGTTGCGCTGTCCGGGATCACCGCAGTCGCATCGATTTCCACCAGCCATTCGGGCCGGGCGAGCCCACTAACCACTAGGCCCGTCGATACCGGATGCACGCCGCGGATGTATTCGCCCATGGTCCGGTAAACTGCCTCCCGGTGGCGCACGTCGGTGATGTAGACCACAACCTTGACCAGATGCTCCATGGTGCCGCCTGCCTCTTCGATCAGTTGGCGAATGTTCTGCATGACCTTATGGGTCTGCTCGGCCGGGTCGTGGCTGTCGATGGAGCGCGCATCGTGGAGCCCCTGGGGGCACTGCCCGCGCATCCAGACCGTGCGACCGCCCCGGGTGACCACCGCCTGGCTTAGGTCGTTGTCCAGCCGTTGCTCCGGGTAGGTTTCAGCGGTGTTGAAGGGGCGGATGCGGGTGTGGGCCATGGGGTCTTAGGTTTCAGAGGGGTGAGGAACGGGCGCGGACACCCGGTGGTGGTCCATGTAGGCGCGCTGGATCGCGATCTGGTCAGCGATGAAGCGCGCGTCGTGCCAGACGCCCCAGATAAACGACGACCCCCGGCGGCTAAGCCAGGGTAGTCCCAGAAAATACACGCCCGGCTCATCGGTCACTCCGCGGCTGTGGGCCGGGTTGCCGCCGGTGTCGAAGACGTCGAGGTCGAGCCAAGAAAAATCGGTGCGGTAGCCGGTCGCCCAGATCACCGTTGATATGCCTTCGCCAGCCAGATCTAGGGTGCGCACGGGGTCATAGACGCAGGGCGGGTCGGGGGGGATTTCGTGGGCTTCGAGCTCCGCCGGAAGATCGAGCCCCCGGCGCGCCACAAAGGCATCTGCCTCCGCCAGAAGCCCTTGAAGGCTCTGGTCCCCGGCGGCAAGGTTGCGTTCCAGGTCGGGGGCAAAGTGCACCTCGCCCGCAGCGTAGCTTTCGGTCATACCCACAAGCGTGATGCCGCGCGCCGCCATGCGGCGGAAATCGACCGTTTGTCCGCCCTCGGCGCCACTGACAGCGATGGTCACGTGGCGGGTGCTCGGCCCCGGGGTCGGGGCGTCCCACTTGCCCAAAACGCCTAGCCACCAGACAAAATCGCGCCCGCGGTAGCGCCGGGGCGGCCGTTCATGGGGGCCGACCGACAGCCAGACCTGGCGCCCGGCGCGGTTGAGTTCGTCGGCAATCTGCGCGCCCGAAGACCCGGCGCCCACCACCAGCACACCGCCGGGAATGAGCGCCTCAGGCGACCGGTAAGCGTTTGAATGCATCTGCACCACCGGCGCATCGATGTCGATGAGCGGCGGCATGAGCGGCACCTGGAAGGGGCCGGTGGCCGCCACCACAGCTCCGGCGTGGATGGCCCCACGGGAGGTCTCTACGGCGTAACCCGCCCGCCCCGGGGCACGCCCAACGCGGCGCACTTCGACCCCGGTTCGGATCGGCGCGTTCACCTGGCGGGCATAGTCTTCCAAATAACCCACGATATCGTCGCGCCCGGGAAAGTGGTGTGGGCCGCCGCTGGTAAATTCCAAACCCGGGAAGCGGTCGTGCCAGGCCGGTCCGTTGGCACGCAACCCGTCCCAGCGTTCCGTGCGCCAGCGCTCTGCAACCCGGTGCCGTTCGAGCACCAGGTGTGGGATACCCTGGGCGCCCAAGTGTTCGGACATAGCAATCCCCGCCTGACCACCGCCCACAACAACCACGTCGGTGTCGGCAATGTCGTCAAGACTGTGGGTGTCTTGGGATGTGTCGGTCCAGGTCACCGGAGGGTCCTTATGGCGGCGTCGCGCAACCCTAACTGCCCGCGCGCGGCGGTGCAAATAAGCGCGCAGCTAATACCGCGAAAACAAACGATCCAACCCGCAAAGAGGCGGTGGGGTAGAAGCTTCCTAACGAAGCTTCTTTGGGCGCGCGTTTAGACGCCTTCAACGATTGTGATATTGGCCTCACCCGCGCCGATGCGGTGCTGGCGAGCAGATTGGTATTCTTGCGAGTGATAACAGTCGAGCGCTGCATCAAGACTGGGAAATTCAATAACGACGTTACGCGGATGATCCATCCCCTCTAGCGCCCGATATTCGCCGCCCCGCGCAAGGATCCGTCCGCCGTATTTTTCAAACGCAGGGGCGGTATTGCTTGCGTAGTTCTTGTAGCGATCCGGGTCGGTCACGGTCACATGGGCGATCCAGTAAGCTTTGGGCATGAGCGTTCTTTCGTAAGGGCGGGAGAGAAACCGCGCCTAGGCTGGAACCTGAGCCGACGCCTAAGCGGGCAAAGCCCCCGGCAGCATTGCCGCCGGGGACGAGAGCAGCTTTTACTGCAGCGCCTTGTCGGTGATGGCGTGGGTCCATGCCCCGTCCGGTGCCTTGGTGATCACCGGGTCGGACCCGCCTGCCAAGAGCGATGCCACCGTCCGTTCATAGTCGGCGGGGTCAAGCTTGCCATTTGAGCCGGCTGTGAGCTTCGCCACCTCACCCATCATACGCACCTGGTGGGCTTCGGTCTGGGCGCCGGTCTCGTCGTAGTCGAGCACAATCACCGCCGCGGCTTCGGGGTTTTCCTCGGCCCACTTCCAGCCCTTCATGGAGGCCCGCACAAAGCGCACCATCTTGTCGGAAAACGCCGGGTCGGAGAGGTTTTCTTCAAGCACGTATAGACCGTCTTCCAAAGTCGCTACGCCCTGCTCTTCGTATTTGAAGAGCACCAGTTCTGCCGGTGTGAGACCCGCGTCAATGACCTGCCAATATTCATTGTAGGTCATGGT
>JBCCMR010000310.1:0-3462 GCA_039026255.1 Pseudomonadota bacterium | reverse complement strand
CGATGATGTGCACGTCCTTGCGGCGGCGGTTGCCGGCGGGGCGGGGGCTCTTTTGACTGCTAACACCCGCGATTTTCCGCTGCGGGTTATGGCCGCTGTGGGCATCCTGCGCCGCCATCCGGACGAGTTTCTTTTAGAGATTGGGCTGAGCGCTCCCGAAGTCTTGCGTCCGCTGATCGCCGCACACCATGAGGCGGTGGGCTCAGGCCGGTCGCCGCGGACGTTTTTGCGCCGGTCTGGCCTTGCGCGGCTGGGCAAATGGTACGCGCCTTAGGTCCGACCCCCTGGGCAGGCCCCCGCCGGGGCCGAAACCAATTCTTGCGTTGCCAAACTGCCCACCCTACTAATTGTGGTATATCCCGTCCGTTGACCCAACCCTTTGGGAGCCGCGCGCGCCTATGGACCCTGCCCTGGCCACATCGCTTGATCGGTTCGTTGCCGCCCAGGACCCTGTGTGGGATCAGGTCCTGGCGGAGCTGCGCGCCGGCGCTAAGCGCAGTCATTGGATGTGGTTTGTCTTCCCCCAACTCAGCGGCCTTGGCCGATCTCTGCAGGCGGACTACTACGGTTTGCGCGACACTGCCGAGGCACGCGCTTACCTGGCCCACCCGGTGCTTGGGGCGCGGCTTTGCCAGGGGGTGGACGTGCTTTTGAGCCATGAACGAAGCGCTTATCAGATCCTTGGCACCCCCGATGACCTGAAGCTCGCCTCCTGTCTCACGCTTTTCGCGGCGATCTCGAGCGATCCGGTGTTCTCTCGCGGATTGGCAAAGTTCTTCAGCGCGCAGGGCGATGATGTCACGGCGGCAAGGTTGGGCGGGGACCAGTGATATGCCCATGAGCGCTGCCGCCCCGGCAACCCACCGTCTGCACGGCGCGCTTTTAAATGGCGAGCGCCTGTCTTGCCGCGCCCGGGTTTCGCCTTCACCCGGCTGCCACGGCGAATTTTTTTCATAGGCTTCAATAAGACTGCAACTTCGGCGCTTCACCTGATGATGTTGGCTTCAGGGGTTCGGGCATTACACGGTTCAGGGAACGGTAAGGTCTTTGGCCGGACCCGGGCTGAACGAGCCACCGTTGGCCATGCGATGCGCCGGATCTGGCGAAACCTTGAGGCCGGTCGCCCCCCGATCGAACAGCTTGAGGCGTATGACTGTTTTCTTGATCTTACGTTTGGGGCGCATGACCTTTGCCGACGGTTCCGTGACTTCGACGCGGCCTATCCGGACGCTGTGTTTGTGCTTAACACCCGGGACCGAGAGAGCTGGCTTTCGTCGCGGGGCGCGCATAAGAACTCGGTCGCAGTGGCTGCCGAGAAATTTGGCTGCGATCCAGGTGATGTGCGGGCCCGTTGGGCTGCGGATTTTGATGCCCACCACCGGGAGACGCGCGCCCATTTTGCTGGGTCATCGCGTTTTTGGGAGTGGGACATCACCGGGGATGTGCGCGAATTGACCGGATTCTTGAACAGCCAAGGGGTTCCGGCCGATCCGGCATATTACCTGCGGGTGCGGGAAACCGGTGGGCTTTACCTACCGCCGCCTTGGCGAGTGGTCATGACGCCCACGGACGTGTCCGTGCGGCCGGTGCAGTTGACGCTCAAGGGCTTGTGATTTCACTCACCGGTGACCAATTGGTAGCGACAAGCGTTCGCAGATCAACCGGAGTCCCCGATGATACGCCGCCGCTTGTTCCTTGGTTCCGCCGCTGCTGCTCTTGCAGCCCCCGCAATGGGTGAAACCCTGGGCCAGACCTTTGACCAGACCACGGCCCCGGGTGCCACGGCCGCACGCGACAGCGTTAAGCGTAATGTGACCGGGTTCCAGTCGCATCTCTGGGAAGACCATTTTGAAACGCTCGACCGGGTGTCGATCCTCTGCGACACACGAAGCCGCGCGCTGCACTACTGGCACCCGGACGGTACTTATGCTCTTTACCCCACATCTGTGCCACAAACCGACGAACTTACGCGCCGCGGGGACACCGAAGTTGTGCGCAAAAAGGTTGGTCCTTCTTGGACCCCCACCGCCAGCATGCGCCAGCGTGACCCTAGCCTGCCTGAGTTTATGCCCCCCGGGCCAGATAACCCTTTGGGCACCCACGCCATGTACCTGGGTTGGCCCGCCTACCTAATCCATGGCACCCACGACTCGCGCAAAATCGGGCGCCGGTCTTCGTCCGGTTGCATCGGGCTTTACAATGAAATGATCGCGGAGCTTTTTGCTAAGACCCCGGTGGGGTCGCGGGTACGGGTTATCTGAAAGCGCAGGGACGGACGGCGCCAGTCCGCGGGCCGGGGTATCTGCTTCTGGGTGATCCGGCCAGGACCTTTGGACCGGGTACGCCGCCCTAGTCAGGGCCGGTCAGGCCGCCAAGGCGCCTTTTTCGCCCGGTTGGATGGGAAGTCCGCCGCCCTAACCTAGCGCTAACTCGAAAATCTTATCGGCGTGCTGCGCAAGGTAGATGCGCAACCAGGGCGTGAAGTTTTGCGGCGTGACTGCCACATCGGTGCGCAGTTCCTCGACCGTAGTCCAGCGGGTTGCGGCTACTTCGTTCGGGTTGCGATGAATAGACAGGCCAGTAGTGGTGTGCCCGACGAAAATATCGACAACCTCGTGCTCAATGAGCCCGCCACCCACGTCTGCACGGTATTCCACCTGGCCCGCAAAAGCCAAAGGTACGCCGGTGACGCCCAACTCTTCGGTCAGGCGGCGGTCGGCGGTCATATGCGACGGCTCTTCCCAGTGTGGGTGGGTGCAGACCGCATTGGCCCATAGAAGCGGCGTGTGGTATTTGCCCGCCGCGCGCTGCTGCAAAAGCACGTGGTCCCCGCTGAGCAGAAAGATACTGATTGCCTTGTGCTTTAGCCCGCGCTGGTGCGCTTCGAGCTTTTCCACTGGCACAAGCTTGCCGTCCACCCAGGCTGGTATCATGATCGTCATGAGCTTGTGGCCCCGATGAGCCCGGTTAGGTGGGCGATATTTTTCACGGCGATTTTCAGGTGCGCTAGGGGGCGGGCACGCACCAGCTTTTTGTTCATGTAGGCCTCAAAGGTCAGGCGTTGCACGTCGGTGTCGTGGCACAGCGACACGAACCGTTCGCGCCGGTCGTCGGACCGGTAATAGGCGTCCTGCATGGCGCCCAGGACGCGGAAGACGGTCTTGTGTTCGCGCATGAAAAGCTTGCGGGCCTGGGTCAGGTCGGCCGCGCGTCCGGACTTCAGCGTCGCCGCGGCGGCGCGGGCGGCGCATTCGCCGCCGACCATAGCGTAATAGATGCCTTCACCGGAACTTGGCGCGACCACACCTGCGGCGTCGCCCGCCAAGACCACGTCGCGACCGTTGTCCCATTTATCTAGCGGTTTCAATGGTATTGGAGCGCCCTCTTTTCGCACGGTTTTGCAGTCAGCAAGCCCGGACGCCGCGCGCAGGGCCCCGGGATCGACCTGAAGGACGCCACCGG
>JBCCMR010000309.1:0-3469 GCA_039026255.1 Pseudomonadota bacterium | reverse complement strand
TCATTTGTCCGTCCTTTGGTTGGTCGGACTCTACACAAAGCTGGAGGAGATTCAGGGGCTCAGGTCACAGACCGTGCTGTCGTGCGTGGTGATCCGCGCCCTTCGTCACGCACCCTGCCCCGCGGCTTCGTCGCCATAGTTGCTTTCTAACATCACTGAATTGAACATACTCGGTTACCTCCCCTTAATCTCCAGGCGGATAGGGTGGCGTCGACGTGAACTTTCCGGAAGGATTCGTAGCCCGTGCCCAGCGACGAAACGGCCCAGCTTGACCGGCTGATGTACCGGATTTCCCATGACCTTTGCGCCTCGGCGCGTGCGCTTGTGGAACTGCCGAAGTGGATTATTGAGGACCTGGAAGAGGCGCAAATTGATCTGCCGGACGAGGTTCGGGAAAATCTGCGCTATCTTTGCATTAATTCTAAGCGACTTGACCGTATGGTGCAGGACCTTTTGGAATATTCGCGCGTCGGACGGTTCCAAAAGCGGTCGCCTATTGTGCTTGACGATGTGTTGGAAACCGCGCTTTGCGCCACGCCAATGCCAGCGCGTTTTAGACTGCGTGTGACGCCGCCTGACCTGCCTTTCACCTTCAATCAGCCGGACTTTGGGCGCGTAGTGGGAGCATTGCTTTCAAATGCGGTGAAGCATCACGACAAAGACCACGGGGTGATCACCCTGGAAATCTTGGTGGATGAAACTTGGATCGATATTCAAGTAACTGACGACGGACCAGGCATCCCCGTAAGACACCGCGCCCAAGTGACGGAGCTACTTACAACGCTCAAACCGCGCGATGAGGTTGAGGGCTCCGGCATGGGACTCGCGATTGTGGAGCGCATCACAGAAGAGCACGCGGGCGGGCTGCATATCGCAGACAACCCGCTTGGCCGTGGTACCCAGGTCACCGCGCGCCTTCGGCGCGGGCGAATGCCGATGCTGGTTACCTCAAACGAGAACCGCCGCGAACCGGCACCCGCCTAGCGGGTGTCGCTTAACTGGTCATTAACCGCCTTGCGGTCTAATGACGGCACCCTAAGCAGAGACGTTTCATGGCTTCAGACACGATACCCGATGCCCCTGCCCCGACCGGCGCTACACCACCGCGTCCGACGCTCAAACCCGGTGAAAAGGTTCAGGCGCTGATCCTTGACGACAGCAACTTCGACCGAAAACGACTGCGTCGTATCGCGCGGCAAACGGGGGTGCCGATCGAATTCACGGACGCGGCGTCGCTTATCGCGTTTGCCAAGTTTCTAGACGAGCGGACCTACCAGTTGGTTTTCATAGACTACCGCCTACCCGAGGGTGACGGCCTTGAAGCGCTGCGCCTTTTAGAGGAACACCCGGTCAATCGCGATGCGCATGCAATTATGGTCGCCGGGGACCTCGACGCGGATGTGGTGGCGCAGGCCTTCAAAAAAGGCTGTGCGGATTATGTGGCAAAACAGAAAATGGACACCCGGACCCTCCGACACTCGATCCTTGCCGCTTTGGCCGGAACAAACGATGGGCGCTAGGCGGGTGTGTTCAGACACCAAGCCAATGGGTCAAATGAGAACTGTGCGCCTAAGGTCAGTTTAAAGCGACTTATGAATGCATGAAACGAGCCTGGCACGGCACGACCTGTCGTTGCCCGCTCGCCTGCCGAGGCCAAGCGGCAAAGATGTCGTTTGGGCGCGGCCTACTTGAGGTGGGACCGTATAACACAACCCTACCCTACCCCAAAGGTCACTTCGGGGCGCTGAACAACCCCGGGACGGGCACACGGCGCTGCGTAACTTATGAGCGTCGCGAACTCCATCAAAGGGCCCCCAAGCCGCATCAGTTAACCACGTGCGAAACCATAATTCCCCATGCCGCGTCACGCGGCCATGCGCGTGTTCATCTAGCGGCGCAATTCGTTGTACGCTTGTGTACGAACGGCATATCTTTGGTTTCGGGCGGAGCATGGCAAAGGGTTGGCTGCTTTGGCAAAACACCCTTTTCGCCGGATGTTTTCCTCGACGCGGCTCCGCCGGGGTGCTCTTTGTGTGTTTTGCAACATCTGGAGTCTGGACGGACGAGCTTCCCAGGGAAACCTCCCCCGCAAGAACCCATGATCACAACCGTGGCTGATCGGCGACCCAATTATTTGGCAACCCTTTCATCCTGGCGCCTGGCGCAAGATCGATGCCGGCTTTAATGCCAACAGGCGGCGCGATGACCCAGGCGGACCGGCCATTGTGCGGCTGCATCCGCCTTGCGCGCGGCCTTGGCCAGCCCACCACCAAAACGCGAAAAACTGCAAATATAGATCATTTTGGGCCTTTAGGCGCGGTAAACGCGCCCAAAGGGCCTTCGCGCGTTGACACTTGCGGCCTGGCAGCCCCAGGATAACCGCCAGCAAGCTGCCCCAGGACCCCGCCTTGTCAGACACCGCCCCGGGCGCGCCAGTCATCGAACTGCGCGGCATCAAAAAAAGCTACGGCGAACTCGACGTTATACGCGGGGTCGACCTGACTGCGCGCCGGGGCGACGTGGTGGCGCTCATTGGGTCGTCGGGTTCGGGCAAATCCACGCTTCTGCGCTGTGTAAATCTCTTGGAAACCGCCCAGGACGGAGACGTAATTTTCGACGGGGAGCCGGTCACCTGGCGGGGCACCGGTCAAAGCAGGGCGCCAGCAGACCCGTCCCAGGTGCGCCGCTTTCGCACCAATCTTTCGATGGTCTTTCAGCAGTTTAATCTTTGGTCTCATCTGAGCGTCCTGGACAACGTCGCCGAGGCCCCTGTAAGCGTCCTGAAACTCTCGCGGATTGAGGCCGCACAAAGGGCACAAGCGCTTCTCAACAAAGTCGGGATCGGTGACAAAGCGGCAATGTACCCGTCTCAGTTGTCCGGGGGCCAGCAACAACGTGCTGCCATCGCCCGCGCCTTGGCCATGGAGCCGGCGGCCATGCTCTTTGACGAACCCACATCGGCGCTTGATCCCGAAACCGAAGCGGAAGTGGTCCAAGTGATCCGGACCTTGGCCGCCGAGGGGCGCACTATGCTCCTTGTGACCCATGACATGAAAATGGCGCGCGACTGCGCCAACCATGTGATCTTCCTCCACCAGGGCGTCATTGAAGAGGAAGGCCCCCCGGACCAGGTGTTCGGCGCGACCCGTTCCGCCCGGCTCAAACAGTTTCTCAGCTCGACCCACTAAATCAAGGAGACCCCTATGAAACAGCTGATCTTGACCACCGCCGCCGCAGTCCTAGCCACGGGCATGGCCTTTGCCGACACCGTGCGCATGGGCACCGAAGGCGCCTACCCCCCCTACAACTTCATCAACGACGCAGGTGAAGTCGACGGCTTCGAGCGCGAACTGGGCGACGAGCTTTGCAAGCGCGCCGAACTTGAATGCGCCTGGGTCACCAACGAGTGGGATTCGATCATCCCCAATCTGGTTTCTGGCAACTACGACACCATCATCGCCGGCATGTC
>JBCCMR010000308.1:0-3507 GCA_039026255.1 Pseudomonadota bacterium | reverse complement strand
CCGCCGCCGCCGCGCAGCTTGTCTGCGCCACCTTGCCCGTAGAGTTTGTCCGCGCCAGCGCCCCCGTCAAGGCTGTCTTTGCCGGTGCCGCCCTGCAGTCGGTCCGCGCCGTTGCCCCCGTCAAGCGTATCGGACCCTTTGAGCCCGCGCAGCAGGTCTTTGTCGCGCCCACCCAAGAGCGTGTTTTGCTTGTTTGACCCCGAGATAGTGTCGCGTCCGTCTCCACCCACGGCAACCTCGATGGAGGTGTTGTAGGCGATCACCACATTTTCAAAAGCGCCGAGAGACGAAAAATATCCGGGCCGCAGGTCGATAACCGACCCGGCACCGTAGGCAGAGCCGTCGATGGTGTCGTGCCCACCCGCGTCCCAGATGGCGTCCACGTCGATGCCGCGGGGACCGTCGTAGGTGTCGTCGCCGGTGGCGTGGGTCGTGTTTGCGCCCCAAAGCTCCTGCAAGGCGAAGATATCGAAGAGCATCATATTGTCGCCTTCGAGCCCGGTGTCCGGGTTGTCGGTGTAAGACATCAGCGAATATTTTGTGCTGTCGGTCCCCGCAGGCACCACCGGCGCGGAAAACGGGTGTTTGAGCCCTAGGGCATGGCCCACTTCATGCAGCAGAAGCGCATCCTGCCCCTGGCTGACGTCGATGCTGTCTTTGAACACCGTGAACCCGTCGTAGCGGGTTACGAGCCCCAGCCCGTTTGAGGACGCACCATAGCCGCCTGTGCCCGCCACGTTGCCGCCCAGGCTGACCTTGCCGAAGTTGAGGTCCGGGTCCGGGTCGCCGGTCACTTCCGTAAAGGTTACGTCGATAAGCGTCTCGATATGATCCAGGGCCGCGCGCATGGCGGCCTTTTCGGCGTTTGTGGCAGCGGTCCAGCCGGTGTAGGTGGTAGAGGTGGGAAGGTCAGCCGGCTGTGACACGGACCATTGGTACGTCATCGTGACCGTGCCCGCGTCCACCCCAGAAATTTCCTTGTCGCGAAAGAAGCTGAACTGCATGCCATCGAGGATGGTCGTTTTGTTGTACATGGGGCCTGTCCTTAGCTGCTTCGTTTTGGGCGACGCTACCGCGACTCTGGTGAAGTAGACATTAATAAATCTGCCCGCGGGCCCTTTTGCGGCGGGGTTTTGCCCAAGGGCCGCAGCAAAAACCCTGCGTCCGGGGCGGAAATCCGCTTTTCCCGCCGGGCACAGCGCACTAGGGTCCCGCCAGCTTTGGGAGCGAAAGGCGCAGGCATGCAAAACATTCTCCACGAACTGGAAGAGCGGCGCAAAGAGGCGCGGTTGGGCGGCGGGCAAAAGCGGATCGACAGCCAACACGCCAAAGGCAAGCTCACTGCCCGGGAACGGGTGGAAGTCCTGCTGGACGAAGGCTCCTTTGAGGAGTTCGACATGTTCGTGGCGCATCGCTGCACTGAATTCGGCATGGGCGAGACGACCTACCCCGGCGACGGAGTGATCACCGGCTGGGGCACAATCAATGGGCGCATGGTTTATGTATTCAGCCAGGACTTCACGGTGTTCGGCGGCTCGCTGAGCGAAACGCACGCGCAAAAAATCTGTAAGATCCAGGAGATGGCCCTGAAAAACGGCGCGCCAGTGATCGGCATCAACGACTCCGGCGGGGCGCGCATTCAGGAAGGTGTGGCCTCGCTCGCCGGCTACGCGGACGTCTTTCAGAACAATATCCTGGCCTCGGGCGTGGTGCCCCAGATCAGCATCATCATGGGCCCCTGTGCTGGTGGCGCAGTCTATAGCCCGGCGATGACCGATTTTATCTTTATGGTGCGCGACTCAAGCTACATGTTCGTAACCGGGCCCGACGTGGTGAAGACCGTCACCAACGAGGTCGTCACCGCCGAAGAACTGGGCGGCGCCAAAACCCACACCTCGAAGTCGAGCGTGGCAGACGGGTCTTTTGAGAACGACATGGAAGCCCTGACAGAGGTGCGGCGGCTTTTCGATTTTCTTCCCCTCAACAACCGAGACAAAGCACCCGTGCGGCCCTTCTTCGACGACGTCACACGCGAAGAGATGAGCCTCGACAGCCTCGTGCCCGACAACCCCAACAAGCCCTATGACATGAAAGAGTTGATCATGAAGATCGCCGATGAGGGCGATTTTTATGAGATCCAGTCCGATTTCGCCAAGAATATCCTGACGGGTTTTATCCGCCTCGAAGGGCAGACCGTGGGCGTCGTCGCCAACCAGCCGATGGTGCTGGCCGGGTGTCTGGATATTGACAGCGCCCGCAAGGCAGCGCGGTTCGTCCGCTTTTGCGACGCCTTCGAAATACCCATCCTGACGATGGTCGACGTGCCGGGCTTTTTACCCGGGGTCAGCCAGGAATACGCGGGTATCATCAAACATGGCGCAAAATTGCTATACGCCTACGGGGAGGCCACGGTGCCCAAGGTCACGGTGATTACCCGAAAAGCCTACGGCGGGGCCTACGTGGTGATGGCCTCAAAACACTTGCGGGGCGATTATAACTACGCCTGGCCTACGGCCGAGGTTGCTGTGATGGGCGCCAAAGGCGCCACTGAAATCCTTTACCGGGCCGAACTTGATGATCCTGACAAGATCGCTGAACGGGTCAAAGACTACGAAGACCGGTTCGCAAATCCCTTCGTGGCCGCAGAGCGTGGTTTTGTGGACGAAGTTATCATGCCCCACAACACGCGCAAACGGGTCTGTCGGGCTTTTGCCTCGCTGCGCACGAAAAAGCTGTCGAACCCGTGGAAAAAGCACGACAATATCCCTCTTTGATCCGCATCTGCGGGGCGGTCTTCGCCGCGGCGAATGTTGTGGCATCCGGATCCGAGGTGACAGCATCTGATGTGCGTCTCACCGTGCCTTCCAATCAGCCCCTGGAAATTCATGAGACGATCCTAGTCGAGCCGGAGCGCGACATTCTTTATATCGGGCTCGTGGCGCCCATGCTTGGCGGCGCTACGCCGGTGACTTTTGATCGGGCCATCCGCGACATCGACAGTTTATGTGAAACGCTGGGTCTGCCGCTTGCGGCTGAAGCGGGGGGGGACCTGCGCGAACTGGTGATCCGGCTGATGGAGCGTCCCATTGACTACGGCACGGTGGACCCGGGCGCGGCCCAGTTTTCAAACGCTTACGACATCTCCGATGGAGCGTGTCAGTGGTACTGATCGCGCCCATGAGCCGCCGGTTAGAATCGCTGCGCCGCGCCTCGATTGTTGGTGTCCCGCGGGGTTGGGCGTAAAATACCACCGCTTTTGCCGTGATTTGATGTAATTGCGTCACAGGGGGGGCAGCGGGGCAGAGGATTTCCGCCGCGCTGGGTTTGTCGGTCTTAACCCCTGGAATGTTATCTGCTAGCGTTTCGCGAGGGTGCATCTGCACACCTGACCAAGACTGACCTACAATTACGCCTCAGGAGGCTTCACTTATGTCGACCACGTTCAAGATCTCCGCGGTCATCGTCGCACTGGCGGTTTCAGCCTGCGCCCAGCAGGAAGAGCCGGCT
>JBCCMR010000307.1:0-3523 GCA_039026255.1 Pseudomonadota bacterium | reverse complement strand
GGTGGCGGACTTCGGCGCGATCACGTCGCCCGGAAGGATGGTAGAGCCGTCCCCAACGCTTTGAGCCAACTGTGAAGGCTCCAGGTGCTTTGCCCCCGAAAAGTCTGCGCTTTTGACCGCGGCATAGCTGAGTTCGGCGGCCGAAAAGTTGGCGCCCTGGAAGGTGGCAAGGCTCAGCTGGGCACCGTTTAGCACCGCCCAGTCCAGCCAGGCACCGCGCAAGCTGGCCCCGCTCAGCCAGGCTTCCGTAAGGTTGGCCTTAAAAAGGTCGGCCTCGTCGAGAGCGGCATCCTTCAAACGGGCGCCTTTGAGGTCGCTAACGCAAAGGCTCGCGCCGATCAGGCTTGCGCCGTCAAGGATCGCGTCGGCCAGGTTGGCATGGCTCCAGTCGATGCGATCCAGGTGCACCCCGCGCAAGTCCATCACGTAGCGTTCGGATTTCTCCAGCATGCGGGCATCCAAATCCCGGCGCCCCAAAATGGTTGCGGCCGCCTGAATATCAGCGCGTGGCACGGCGTAGGTCACGCAGGCGTTACGTTCTGCGGCATTGAGCACCTCCACATCAATGCGCAAGCGCCGCGCCGCAGCGCGCTCCTTTTCGCGTGTGGCGTCGGTGTCCAAGTGGGGTTTGGCGGCGTTCTCGCGCACATAGGCGCAGATCGTTTCGGTGATCGGTACGTGGTCGCGCGGGCTGTCGCGGGCGATGCGCTCTAAAAGGTAAAGCGCGCCCATGCGCACCTCTAAATTGGGTTCGCTTTCCTGGATGCCGGCGCGCCAAATGATCCGCTCAGCCCCTAGGCGTTCGACCGCTTGGGCGATCCGGTCCGTCAGGTAGCTTTCTTCGCTGGCCCGGGTACGCCGTTCGGCATGGAACGCGTTCATAATCAAAAGCGGCACTGCCAGCAGTCCGCCAAGCGCCGCGATCAGCCCGACAATTGCCAAAACGTGCCAGCGCACGCTTTCCACGGACCCTGCCTCAGAGAAAGTGATCACCAGCTGCCAGATGGACCAAAAGACCAGTGCGATCAGCGCAAGCCAAAGCGGCGACACCGCGACCGAGAGCCAGCCAATTAGCTTGAGAAGCGGCTTTTCCGTGCGCCGGAAGAGGTTCACGCGACGCCAAAGTCCCTGCCAAGGCCGGTATCGCAAAAGCAAGATGAGAGCCAAAAGCACCGCTGCCACAACCCAGGGCAGCGCTTCGGGGCTGAGCGTCGAAGGTAGCGTCAGGGGGGGCAGGTCAATGACCCATCCTTCGGTGTCAGTATCCATGGAACCCCCAATACCCAAACGGCGCCCAGTCCTTGGGACGCGCCAAACGCCAAGAGCACAAAATGCAGCATGGGCAGGATTGCGCCGACACCTAGCTAAAGGCAAGAAAATTAACCATCTGTTCGGTTTGCCCAGCGGCCGTCCGGGACAGCTGTTTCCAATCTGGAAACACCGGCCTGGTCCGGTCGGCTTCTGTTGCCAGGGACCGGAGGCCAACTGTGGTGCGATTCGCTCTTCCAGCGTCACGGCGGCGCCAGGCCCTTGCGCTGTACCCTGCGCAGCCTTGAGCCCTTGTAAGTCCCGTTAATTTGGCCCAAGTGACACGCTAACCGCGACGCCTGCGCGCCCCATGGCGCAGCACGCTGGCCTGACGCCATATGAAAGGGATGCGACCTAATGTTTTCCAGCCCCGCCTACGCCCAAGCTGCCGGGGGCGCCCCCGGCTTTGACCCGTCTTTCCTAGTGATGATGGCGCTTCTTTTGGGGATTATGTGGTTCTTCATGATCCGCCCGCAGCAGAAGAAGATGAAAGAGCATCAGGCGATGGTGTCAGCGCTCCGCAAAGGGGATCAGGTAATCACGGCGGGCGGGTTGATCGGGAAGGTCGCTAAAGTCAAAGACAATAACGAGATTGAAATTGACCTGGCCGATGGCGTTCGGGTCCGCGTGGTGCAAAACACAATCACCACGGTGTTGAACAAAACCGAACCCACCTCCTGAGGTCGCCGCCATGCTGCAGTTCCCCCTGTGGAAGAAACTCACCATCTGGGGCGTCTGCGTCCTGGGTGTTTTCATGGCGGTGCCCAATGCCCGCTACACCCAGGTGGAATTGCACAACGACGCCCTTGCGGCGGTCGAGGCCGGGGTCCCGGTGACGGATGCGCTGCAGGCTGATCTGGATCGCTGGCCCAATTGGGCGCCCTCTTCGTTAGTGAACCTTGGCCTTGATCTGCGTGGCGGTGCGCATCTTCTGGCGGAGGTGCAGCTGGCGCAGGTTTACGCCGAACGCATGGATGCGCTTTGGCCCGAGGCGCGCGACGCGCTGGTGGCGGTGCGAGGCGAAGTGGGCGGCGTCGTGCGCGTGGAAGGCCCCGCTGACCAGTTGCGCATGCGCATCCGCAACGGTGACGCTATGGCCACGGCGCTTGCTGCGGTGCGTGAACTGGCAACGCCGGTGCAGACGGTGACCGGTATCGGCGCCACCGACTACGAGGTCACAAACGATAACGGTATTATCGTTGTGCGCCTGTCCGAGCCGGAGCGCCTGGCCACCGACCAACGCACCATGCAGCAAGCAGTGGAAATCGTGCGCCGCCGAGTGGACGAAGCGGGCACCCGCGAACCTACGATCCAGCGCCAGGGTTCCGACCGTATCTTGATCCAGGTGCCGGGACTCGGTTCGGCCCAAGAGCTAAAGGATTTGATCGGTACTACCGCTAAGCTGACCTTCCACCCGGTGGTAGGAGTGACCGGCGACGCTGAGGCGCGGGTTGACCTGGACCAGATCCTTGTGCCCGCTGACGACGGCACCGGCGGTTTCTACATCCTGGAACGAACACCTGTCATCGTGGGCGAAATGGTGGTCGACGCCCAAAACTCCTTCGACGACCGCAGCAATCCGGCGGTGAGCTTCCGGCTCAATCCCGCGGGGGGCCGCATCTTCGGGGACTACACGGCGTCCAACATCGGCACGCCTTTTGCCATTGTCCTCGACAACGCGGTGGTATCGGCGCCCACCATCCGGGTCCACATTCCCGGCGGGTCAGGCATCATCACCGGCCAGTTCACCGTCGAGGAAACGATCAACCTTTCTATCCAGTTGCGCGCCGGCGCGCTGCCGGCGGAAATCACCTATCTGGAAGAACGCACCATCGGCCCCGACCTGGGCCAGGACAGCATCGACGCGGGACGCATTGCCTGCATCGTGGCCTTCATTGCGGTTCTGGTTTTCATGGGGCTGAGCTACGGGCTCTTCGGGCTTTTTGCCAATGTGGCGCTGATCATAAACGTGGGGCTGATCTTTGGTCTGCTCAGCGCCATTGGCGCCACGCTGACGCTGCCGGGTATCGCTGGGATCGTTCTGACCATCGGGATGGCCGTGGATGCAAACGTTTTGGTCTTTGAGCGTATCCGCGAGGAGTTGCGCAACGCCCGCTCTCCGGTGCGGGCGATCGAACTGGGGTACGAGCGGGCCTTTTCGGCCATCATCGACGCCAATATCACCACGCTGATCGCAGCGCTGATCCTCTTTGTG
>JBCCMR010000306.1:0-3532 GCA_039026255.1 Pseudomonadota bacterium | reverse complement strand
CTTTGACCCGGGTCACAGTCACAGAAGCTTTCGTCGATCACGGTTAGGCCTCGGTGGGTATCCAAAAGACCCTCACGCGACCAGAGCCGCCCGTCGGGGTTGTTGGGATGCACCGCCACCTGAGCCCGCGCCGGGCCCTCGGTCACAACCCGCCAGCCCGCCGCCCGGAAGGCCTCGGCGTGTTCGCCGTAGGTGGGGGCAGCGATGCGCACAGTGTCCCGGGGCGCCAGTCCAGGGATAGCTGCGATCAGAACACTCACCCCCGGGGCGGGCAGCACATCTACCCCGACAGGTACATCCCAAAAGGTGCGGGCAGCTTCGATAAGCTGGGCCTCTGCGCGCCGGTCGGGCAAATCTCGCCAGACTTCGGGGCTAAAGTCGGGCACCGGGTAGCCATGGGGGTTAATGCCCGTCGACAGATCAAGCCAATCCTTTCTCGCGCCACCCCAACGCGCCGCCGCGGCATCCACCCCCCCGCCATGGACCGCGCGGCTGTCTTCGAGGGCAAAGGCGTCGGCGCCCGCTGGGCTGTCCTGGAAAGGGGCGTGTGTCATCTATCCTGCGTTCAGTCCGCGATCTTTTGCCCGGCGCGCGTCCGGAACAGTGTAATCGGCGCCTTTTCAACACCCGGCGTGTCGGCTGACAACCGCAAACTGACGCCGTTTGACCGGCGGTAAACCGCCGCTTCGGACCCAAACGGTGCTCTCTTTAGGTTTCGGAAACCCATTGCGGGGGTTCTTAATGATTTCTTAACTTCCCGGGCGCAAGCAAAGCTCGGGCGAACGAGGTTCCTATGAGAGTTCTAGTGGCGGAGTCCGACGCGGCACTTGCCGAGATATGGTGCAACCATATCCGGCGAGAGGGGTCCGATGCGGTCGCAGTACCCGACGAAAAGGCCGCGATCGACGCGCTGCGCTTTCATGCCTTTGACGTGCTTGTCATTGACCTAATGCTGCCGAATGCGTCTGTTCTGGCGATCTCAGACTACGCCACCTATCGCAATCCAAACGTGGCGATAATCGTGGTCACCGCCAACAGCTTTTTCTCGGACGGTTCGATCTTTGACCTGATCCCCAATGCGAGGAGCTACCTCAACACGCCTGTCAACGCTGAGGATTTAGCCGCCCTAGCCGGGCACTACGGTGCGGCGGCCAAACAGGCTTAACCCCGTCCATGGGGCGCATCCCAGTCAAGGATCGGGTTAATTGGAATAATCCGGTGGGGGTTCACGCTTTCGTGGCTGTAGTGGTAGTGGCGCACGATATGGCCGAAATGCACAGTCTCCGCGACGCCCGGCCACTGGTAGAGTTCCCGGGCGTAGGCCCAAAGGTTCGGGCAGTCGATCAATCGCTTGCGATTGCACTTGAAGTGTAGGTGGTAGACCGGGTCGAACCGCACCAGCGTGGTGAAAAGCCTCCAGTCAGCCTCGGTCACGCGGCCGCCCATCAGGTAGCGTTGATCGCCCAGGCGCGCCTCCAGCCACTCCATCGTGTCGAAAACCGCGGTCACCGCGGCGTCGTAGGCGTCCTGGCTTTGGGCAAAGCCCGACCGGTAGACGCCGTTGTTGAAGGTCTCGTAGATGCGGGTGTTCACGGGCTCCATCGCCACGCGCAGGTCCTCAGGCCAGAAGTCCAAGTCGTTGCCGGTGATCCCGTCGAAGGCAGAGTTCATCATGCGGATAATTTCGGAACTTTCGTTTGACACAATCGCCCCGGTTTCCCGGTCCCAAAGCACAGGGACTGTCACCCGGCTTGTGACCTGGGGATCCGCCTTTTGATAAACCTCGCGCATGAAATCAAAGCCAAATAGGTTATCGCCTGCCGCTGGACCGTCGGTATCGAAGGACCAGCCGTCCGCCAGCATATCCGGATGAACCGCATCAACAGTCATATGTGGGGCAAGGTCTTTGAGTTGGCGGAAGATCAGTGTGCGGTGCGCCCAAGGACAGGCTAGAGACACGTAGAGGTGGTAGCGACCGCTTTCCGCCTTGAAGCCGCCTGTCCCGGAAGGTCCCGCTGCCCCGTCGGCAGTGACCCAGTTGCGGAAAGACGAGGCGCGGCGCTTGAATTCGCCGCCGGTCATGGTTTTGCGGTCCATCCAGCCAGTGACCCATTGGCCGTTTTCTAGTTGTCCCATGGCGCGCTCCTGCGTTTGGCGATTTGGGCGAAGGTAGACCGCTGGCCGAGGCGCGCCCAGCCCCGGTCCGGCGACCGCACTGTTGCCGCCAGACGAACAGGCCCGGGCGTCGGTGCTGATGCGAGTGCCGGGGCCGCACCGCGCCTGGGCACCCAGGTGTCGCAATCGCGGTTGCCGGCGGCCAGGGGCGGGCCTATACCGCAGCCTTGCGATGCCCCGCGTCCGGGGCCGGAGAGGGACCGCGCCCGCTGCCAACCCACACCGGGGGCTAAGGCGCAGATCGCCACGCGGCGCGGCCGCCCTTTCCGCCCCTGTTGAACCGAAAGGCCGCCCATGAACGCGCCTGACCGCCCCTGGCACTATTTCGACACTGTCATGGTGATCGACTGGTCCGCGGCCGCCAGCCCGCGCCAGGGCAAAGACAGCATCTGGATCGCGCTCGCCCGCCCGGGCGAGGACGTGACCGCCGAAAACCCTGCCACCCGGGCGGATGCCATGGCCCGCGTGGCCGAGGTCCTTGACGCCGCGAACGCCGGAGGGGAGCGGGTGCTGGCGGGTTTTGACTTTGCTTTCGGCTACCCGTCTCGTTTTGCCCGCGCCTTCGGGGAAAACGCCACCTGGCGCGACGTTTGGGCCGCCATTGCCCAGGCGGTCGAAGAAGGCCCCGCCAACCGCAACAATCGCTTCCACGCGGCAGCCGCGCTGAACGACCGCTTTCCGGGCGACGGGCCCTTTTACACAAACGGGCTGCGCGAAGATATCGCGGGCCTGACCCGCACGCTACCCGACCCGTGGCACGACGGGTTGCCCGCCCGGCGGCGCTGGACCGACACCATGGCGCCGGGCGCGCAAGAGGTCTGGAAACTGGCCGGCGCGGGGTCCGTGGGGAGCCAGGCGCTCACCGGGATAGCCGCGCTCGAACGGTTGCGCCAAGGCCGCGACGACTTGGTTGTCTGGCCCTTTGAGATGCCCGGCCAAGGCCAGCATGTGCTGGCAGAGGTCTACCCCTCGCTTATCCCCATCCCCGATATGCCTGGCATGGTCCGGGACGAAGCCCAGGTGCGCACGCTGGCCACGCGGCTTGCCGCGCTCGATGGCGCGAGTATGGAGGTACTGTTGCACCGGCCCCAGGCGCTGCCCGAAGACGCGCGCGCCGCCGTCTGCGGGCACGAGGCGATGATGCTTGCCGCCGACACGCCCCAGGTGCTGCGCGCGCCGCGCAAGGGCCCCCGGGGCCCGGCGATGCCTTACGTCAAAGACCCCGCGGCGATCTATCGGCAGTCCTTTGCCACGGTGCGTGACGAAACCCGCCTGGATCGGTTTCCAGAAACCCTGCGCCCCCTGGTTGTGCGCCTGGTGCACGCCTGCGGCATGGTCGACGTGGCCGACCGCGTGG
>JBCCMR010000305.1:0-3563 GCA_039026255.1 Pseudomonadota bacterium | reverse complement strand
GTTTGAAACGGTCGTCGAACTGTTTGTGCATCGGTTCGATCTGCGGCCACGCATGGTTAAAGCGTTCGTACCAGCGTCGCAGCGTGATCGAGTAGCTTTCACCGAACTCTTTAGATCTTAGAAAGTCGAGCCCTGCCTTCCCCACCTCCACCCGTAGGACGTCGGGGCTGGGCAACATGCCGCCGGGGAAGATGTGCTTTTGGATGAAGTCGACAGTTTTGCGATACTTCGGAAAAAGCTCGTTGGCGATGGTTATGATCTGGAATGTGGCCCGGGCCCCGGGCTTTAAGCGGTCGTGCACCGCACTGAAATACGTGGGCCAATAGCGTTCGCCCACCGCCTCGAACATTTCGATCGAGGCAATCCCGTCGTACTGGCCGGTTTCGTCCCGATAGTCGCGCATCACCACGTTCACCCGATCAGAAAGCCCCGCCTTTTTCATACGTTCCACGGCGAAGTCATGCTGTTCCTGGCTAATTGTCAGGCATGTCAACCGCGCGCCCCGTTGCCCAGCGGCGTATTCCGCAAAGCCACCCCAGCCGCAGCCGATTTCAAGGATGTGGTCGCCTTCCTTCATACCCATCTCATCACACATGGAGGCATATTTGGCGGTTTGCGCCGCCTCAAGCCCCTCCTGCCCGGATTCAAAAATGCCCGACGAATAAGTCATCGTGTCATCCAGCCAGGTAGCATAGAATTCGTTACCCAAATCATAATGGTAGCTGATGTTTTTGCGGGCCTGGGTTTTGGTGTTGGACCGCAGCCAGTGGCGCAGCCGCTCGTAGAGTTGTACAAGCCCCTGTCCTGGAAAGCCGTGACCGACCTCTTTGTTGTTGGCCAGCACGAAATCCACAAAGGCCTGCAAGTCTGGTGACGACCACCAGCCCTCCAGATAGCCGTCCGAAAAACCCATATCGCCCTCCCGCGCTAAGCGCGCGAAGCAGTCAGGGTGGTCGATATCCACGCGGGCATGGGGCCCGGCTTCGGTCCCCTGAGCCCGAAAAACCCGCCCATCCGAAAGCCCGATATCAATGGCCCCGTATCGGGAACTTTTGAGCTGTTTGAACGCCTGCGCGAAATAACGCGGTAGATTGGATTGCCCCTCGGTGGATGTAAACACGGCCATCCGACCTCTCCCTTTTTTCCTTGTCGGCCAGAACCCTAGGGCAAAGAAAAAGGACTGCCAAGCACCTGCTTGCGACGCGGCAGGTGCCGGTGTGTCAGTTTTTCAGATCCGCATAGGCTGCCAGCGCCCTTTCGCGCCCGGCCCTGAGATCAACCCGCGGCGCCGGGCGCGGGTCGTCAGGCGACAGGCCCCAGGATAGTGGCACCGCATCAAAGAAATCCTGCGCCGGTTGGCCGCCCAGTCGGTCGTTGCCGCCTTTTAGGAAAAGGTCCCGGTAATCGCGATTGCCGTCAAACTTGTCTGCCTGTGTGTCGGGGTTGAAGATCCGAAAATACGGGGCCGCGTCGGGGCCGCACCCGGCAATCCACTGCCATCCCATGGCATTTGACGCGGGGTCCCCGTCAATGAGGCAGTCTTCAAACCAAGCACGCCCGATGCGCCAGTCGGTGAATAGGTGCTTTGTCAGGTAGGATCCGGCCAGCATCCGCAACCGGTTATGCATGGTTCCGGTCACATAGAGTTCGCGCATGGCAGCATCGACCATCTCGCACCCGGTCAGACCGCGGCGCCAAGCATCGGCATCATCGCTTTCGCCGCGCCAGGCAAAATTGTCCCATTCTTTGCGGTGGTTTTCGGTGGCGAGCGTGGGTTCGTGGTAAAGCAGGTGGTAGGCGAATTCGCGCCAGACAACTTCTTTGACAAAATGCTCCGCACCCGCGGCGCCATCGGCAGCAGCCCGACGCCCCGCGTGCCAAACTTGGCGCGGCGAAATTTCACCGAAAGCCAGGTTTTCAGACAATCGCGATGTGGCCTCAAGCGCGGGGAAATCGCGGTCTGTGCGATAGCCAGCGACGCCCGTGCGCAAAAACCGGTCGAGTTTTAGGCGCGCCTCGTGCTCTCCCACGCAGGCATAACGCGCCACGATAGCAGCGCCTCGGTCCATTCCCGCGCCGAGCTTCCAATCGGTTAGCGTTTCGCTGGGAGGCCAGGTGGCTGGCGCGGCCAGTATATGCGGCACCGGAAGGGCATCAGGCACATCGCGGCCCGAAACCGCCCGCCACATTGGCGTGTAGACCTTGAAATGCCCCCCCGCCTTGGTCTGCACGGTCCAGGGCTCAAAAAGAACGTGCCCGGGAAAGCTCTCGGCCCCCACTTGGGCCCCTTTGAGGCCCGCCTTTACGACCTTATCGCGGGCAATGCTGTCAGGGTCATAGGCGCGGGACCAATGCACGGCGCGGGCGCCCGTTGTCTGCACAAGATCCCTTAGCACCGCCAAAGGATCGCCTGTGCGAAGGATGAGTTGTGAGCCTTTCTTGCGAAGCGCCGCATCAAGGGCGCCCAGGCCTTCGCCCCAGCGCCATTTGGCAGCGGCCCCGGTGGCGTCCACTACCGCGTCCCGGATAAAGACCGGAATAACTGGCGCGCCATTATTTGCAGCGGCGCTTAGCGCTTCATTGTCGGACATGCGCAGGTCACGGCGGACCCACCAGATGATCGGGGCGTCTTCGGTCATAGTCAAACGGGGCTTTGGCTTACTGGGGTATCAGATCACGTCATCTAGAGCGCCGATCAATTTGTCGACCTCGGCGGCGCTGGTGTAATGCACAAAGCTCAGCCGCAGGACACCGTGGTCCGGGTCTACCCCTTGGGCTGCTAGGCAGCGCCCGGCATAAAAGTCCCCGCCGCCCGCAACAATCCCCCGCTGAGCCAGATCCGCGGCAAGCTCCGCGCCCGGTCGCACACAGGCTAAGGCCACCGTCGGCGCCTTTGCCGTCGGGTCCGTGGGGCCCAGCACGCGCACCGAATTCTTTGAAACCAGGTAGTCCATCAAGGGGGCTAGGACAGCCATCTCATGGGCCCGCATCAGGTCATGGACCGCCTCGCCGCGATGCACCGGCTCGGCTGCGTGGGGGTAGTGGTGGCCATAAAGCGCATCGATATAGTCCGCGATGCCCGCGCAAGCCGCCACCTGGGCATGGTCAGGCCCCGCGGGGGTGAACCGCTTGGTCGTGTCACCCCCATTAACTTAATGCCCCTGGTTCGGCAGGGCCCGCGCAAGGCTTTCGCGCATGACCATGATCCCCTGGTGGGGGCCAAAGGTCTTGTAGGTAGAAAAAAGATAGATATCCGCGCCTAGGGCGTCGATGTTTGGCAAGCCATGGGGCGCATAGCTGACCCCGTCCACACAGGTGACTGCCCCAACCGATTGGGCCATGGTGCACAGTTCCCGCACCGGGTTCACAGCACCGACGATATTGGAACAGTGCGGAAAGGCCACCACCCGCACCCGCTCATCCAAGAGCGCGCCGAGCCCCGCCCGTGCCAGATGCCCGGTTTCTGGATCAATCTTCCATTCGCGCACCTCGATGCCGCGGTCCGCCAGCCGTCGCCAGGGTCCTGTGTTGGCTTCGTGGTCCTGATCGGTGACCACAATCGC
>JBCCMR010000304.1:0-3596 GCA_039026255.1 Pseudomonadota bacterium | reverse complement strand
GCCGCCCGACATCCCGTTGCCGTAACCCTTAGAAAAGCCCGCTAGGTTCAAGATCGCGCCGTTGGTCATATATTCGGCGCAGAAATCGCCGACGCCTTCGACGACCGCTGTCGCGCCGGAGTTGCGCACGGCAAAGCGGTCGCCCGCCTGGCCTTCGATAAAGGTGCGCCCGCCGGTCGCGCCGAAAAGCGCAAAATTCCCGATAAGTACGTTTTCTGCGCGTTCGGCGCCGCCGGGGCTGCGCACGATGATTTCCCCGCCTGAGGCGCCTTTGCCGACGCCGTCGTTGCAGGTGCCGACGTGTTCCATCACCATGCCGTCATTGCAGAATGCGCCAAAGCTTTGCCCTGCCGATCCCTGGGTGGCCACACGGATACTGCGCGGATCGAGGTAGGCGCGCCCGCGACTGTCGCGGTGCGCCGCCGGGGGCAGGGTCTTGAGCGTGTGATTCAGCATCCGCTCGATATCGATACCCAACTGTCCGCCCACGGTCTTGTTGCGGTTGTTTAGGGGAGTGTTCGGGCGCAGTTCGATGGTGGTTTCACCGCCCTCAATCAGCCGCGCCTGCACCTGATCGAGAAGCGCGTCGTCAACGGCAAAATCCCGCTCCAGGTAGATTGGGTCGTCGACCTTGTTTTCACGCACGTTCTGCAGCATCGCGCGCAGGTCCAGTTGGCCCACAGACGACGGGTGGTCGAGCAGATGTAGAAGGTCGGCGCGGCCGCGGGCCTCGTCCAGGCTGCGCAGGCCCAGGTTGGCCAGCACTTCGCGCACCTCATGGGCAATGTTGAGAAGATACTGCGCCAGGGCCCGGGGGTCGCCGTCGAACACTTCAGGATTGGTGGTCAGTCCTGCAGGGCATTTCACGTTGCAGTTCTTAGCCATGACACATTTCAGCATCATCAACGCGGTCGTGCCGAATTCAAAACTGTCGCCGCCCAAAAGCGACGCCTTCACCACGTCGGTGCCTGTCTGCATCGCGCCCGAGCAACGCAGCATCACCTTCTGGCGAATGCCGTTGGCGCAAAGGGCCTGGTGCACCTCGGCTATCCCGATCTCGGCTGCGCGTCCGGTGTATTTCAGCGAGGTGACCGCCGCAGCGCCCGTGCCGCCGGTGTTGCCCGCCACGTTGATGACGTCAGCGCCGGCCTTGGCCACGCCCACGGCGATGGTGCCGATCCCCTCGGAGGAGACAAGCTTTACGACCACCCGCACCCGGGCGGCCTTCGCGTCGTGGATCAACTGGCCCAGGTCTTCGATGGAATAGGTGTCGTGGTGGGGCGGCGGGCTGATCAACTCCACCCCTGGGGTGCCTCCGCGCGCCGCGGCGATTTCCACAGTGACCTTCGGCGCGGGCAACTGCCCGCCCTCGCCGGGCTTGGCGCCCTGGCCGATCTTGATTTCGATCTCTTCCAGATTGGGGTCGGCCAGGTACCCGGCCCAGACACCAAAGCGGCCCGAGGCGAACTGCTTGATGCGGCTCGCGCGGATGGTGCCGTAGCGGGTCAGATGCTCCCCGCCCTCGCCAGAATTCGACATGCCGCCCACCATGTTTGTGCCATGAGCCACGGCCTCGTGCGCGGTGGCCACAAGCGCCCCGTGGGACATAGCGCCCGACGCCAGGCGCGGGGTGATCTCTGAGGCGGGCTGCACCTCTTCAATGACAACCCGGTCAGGCGCAGGCCGCAGGCGGCTGATATAGTCGAGCGCCTTGCCCCGCACTGCCACTTTGAGTGCGCCGCGCGTGATGTAATGGCCTTCGATGTCGTCCCCGAAGCGTTCGACAAGCGTCTCCGCCAACACGTCGAGCCGCCCCAGGTCCCCGCCTTTGGGCCCGGTGAGCCGCAAAAGGAATTCGCCGTCGCTCAAGAGTTCCGCGTCGACGCCGCGGATCACAAAGTCCCGGTTCCCGGCCCGGTTGAAGAGCATCATCTCGCGCTTCATGTCGGCCACAGTGTGCAGAAAAGTAATATCCGCCGGGAAGGCTAACACATCGCGCAGGGCTGCCGGGCGCCGATGGCGTTCTTCGGCCATGCGCGAACTGAACGTTCGGTAACCCGGGGTGATTTGGAAATTGTCGATCTGCGCTTTTGTTAGCTTGGCAAAGGACGTGTTCACATAGCCGGTTTCGTCGATCCCAAAAGCGTCGTCCATCTGGCGCAGCGTCAACAGCCGGAACGGGTCGGTCTCCCCATCGGCATCCGCGAAGCTGACCTTTTCCTCGGTCATGTCCACAAAACCGCGCACGGCGGTTGTGCCATAGCTGTGGCCCGCACCCTCGGACCGCTCCTTAAAGAGCCCCAGGATCGGGATGTCCTTTTCGTCGGTCACCGCCAGCGCCCGCTCATGCCAGTCGGCCACGGACTTGGCGATCACAGGGAAACCCACACCGCCTACGGGCGTTTTCATGTTGGGCAGGTACTTGGCCAGAACCGGGTCGTCAGTATCTAGGAAGTTGGGCTCAAAGAACTCCCCGCCGGAGTAGCTTTCGACGGTGCAAAGCCCAACTTTGCCCATGGTCTTCATCAGCGCCTTTTCGGCGGCTTTCTGGAACTTGTAATACGCCTCGGTCGCGCCTTCCCCAAAAAGCACCTCCGCCCGCAGACGCACCGCCAGCGGGTATACCGCCGCGCCGCCAAAGCCCAAGGCGCAGGCGATGTGATGGGACGAACAGATCTGCCCGCTTTCGACCACCAGGCTGACCTTAAAGCGCAGACCCTCTTCGATAAGCCGCTGGTTGATGGCCGACACCGCAAGCGTCATGGGGATGGCCGCGCGCGCCTTGCAGATGTGACGGTCGGTTAGGATTGCGATGCCGCCCTTTTCCCGAGCAAAGGCCACCACCTGGTTTGCGACCGTGTCGATGCCCGCCACAAGCGCTGCCTCGTTGGCGGCCGCGTCGCCCAACACAGGCTCGTAGACGATATCGAACCGGTCCCAGGGCGTATCCGTCTGGGCCTTGATCTTGAGCATGTCGGCCATACGCAGCACGGGCGAATTGACCACGAGCTGCCGCGACCGACTTTGCCCCAGGTGGGGCTTTTCCCCAAGCGCCACGCGCAACGTCATGCCGTCTGCTTCGCGGATACTGTCGAGCGGCGGGTTTGTGACCTGCGCGAAACGCTGGCTGAAATACTTGGCCACGCCGCCTTCGTTGTCGGAAAGCGCGTTGATCGCGTTGCCGTAGCCCATGGCCGACACCCGCTCCACCCCGGTTTGGAGCATCGGGTCGATCATGAACCGGAAGCTTTCTTGATTGAGCGTGTAGGCCACAAACCGCGCCGGGGTCTCCAGGTCGCCCTCATAGCGGGTGGCGGCGGCGCGTGGGTCTTTGTCGGGGTCGGGCAGCGCGTCGATATTGACCTGGGCCGCGGCCACAAGCGCCGGGTAATCCTGGGCTTTCGCCAAGATTTCGAGCGCCTCTTCGGTCTCAAAGCTGCGGCCCTGGGCGTGGTCGTAATAGATCATACCGCCGGCTTCCACGCGGCCGCGGCGCAGGACGGTTTCCGGCGGAAAGCTGATCTGCCCTGCCTCGGACATCACGGCCAGGTATTCGGCCGTTTCCACCGACCGCATGGGGCGCAGGCCCAACCGGT
>JBCCMR010000303.1:0-3604 GCA_039026255.1 Pseudomonadota bacterium | reverse complement strand
CCCGACGCGGTGCTCTTTATCGACGAAATTCACACGGTGATCGGCGCTGGCGCCACAAGCGGCGGGGCAATGGACGCCTCAAACCTTTTGAAACCAGCCCTCCAAGGCGGGAAGCTGCGCTGCATGGGCTCCACGACCTACAAGGAGTATCGCCAGCACTTCGAAAAGGACCGCGCGCTCAGCCGTCGGTTCCAAAAAATCGACGTGAACGAGCCATCGGTCGAAGACGCGGTGCGCATCCTGCAGGGTCTGAAGCCCTATTTTGAGGACCATCACGCGGTGGAATACACTCCCGAGGCAATCAAGACCGCTGTGGAATTGGCAGCGCGCTATATCCACGACCGCAAGCTGCCGGATAAAGCCATCGACGTCATCGACGAGGCGGGTGCCCACCAGCACATCGTGGCCGAGGACGCACGCACCAAAAATATCGATGTGCCGCAAATCGAAGAAGTGGTCGCCAAGATCGCTCGCATCCCACCCAAAACAGTGTCGAAAGACGATGCCGAGGTGCTAAAAGACCTGGAAGCCGCGTTGAAGCGTGTGGTGTTCGGCCAAGACGAAGCAATCGAAGCACTTTCAGCGGCGATCAAGCTTAGCCGAGCCGGCCTGCGCGAACCGGAAAAGCCCATCGGCAACTACCTTTTTGCGGGGCCTACCGGGGTCGGCAAAACCGAGGTTGCTCGTCAATTGGCAGACACCTTGGGTGTGGAATTACTGCGTTTCGACATGTCGGAATACATGGAAAAACATGCCATCAGCCGCCTGATCGGTGCGCCCCCGGGGTACGTCGGTTTCGACCAGGGCGGCCTTTTGACCGATGGTGTTGACCAAAACCCACACTGTGTTCTTCTTCTCGATGAGGTCGAAAAGGCGCACCCAGACGTCTACAACATCCTCTTGCAGGTGATGGACCACGGAAAGCTGACTGACCACAACGGCCGCACAACCGATTTCCGCAACGTGATTTTGATCATGACTTCGAACGCGGGCGCCGCAGAGCAGGCGAAAGCCGCCATGGGCTTTGGTCGCGAACGGCGCGAGGGCGAAGACATGGCCGCCATTGAAACGCTCTTCACGCCGGAGTTCCGCAACCGGCTAGACGCGATAATCAGCTTCTCGCCCCTCGCGAAGAAGACGATCAGCAAGGTGGTGGACAAGTTCATTCTTCAGCTGGAAGCCCAGCTGATGGATCGCAACGTAATCTTCGAACTCACACCCGCCGCGGCGGCCTGGTTGGGTGACAAAGGCTATGACAGCAAAATGGGCGCCCGTCCCCTGGCCCGAGTGATCCAAGAGCACGTCAAAAAGCCGCTCGCAGAAGAGCTTCTTTTCGGCAAGCTGGCCAAGGGCGGACTGGTCAAGGTGTCCGTGAAAGACGGCCAACTTAACCTGACCATCGAACCCCCTGAAAAAGCCCGGATCACCAAGAACAAACCGCCGCTTCTGACGGCGGACTGATCCGACGAAACCACGTTTAAAAACCGGGCCCCATAGCCCGGTTTTTTTGTGCGCGCGGGGTAGAGCCAACGTCCCCCGCCCCTACCCTGAATAGGCAAGCCTGTGAATTAACCGGGAAAAATGCGCACAAGCCCCGGGCGCTGCTTGATAAAGTTGACCGCTCAATTACCCATATGGAAGCTTTGCTAAGGACGCGCTTCCGATGATCGATGCTGTCACGTCGCCCCTGCGCCGCTGGATCGCCTTCGGCACCGACAAATTCGAAGGTCCTGCCCAACGCCGCATAGCCATGACCAACATGCTGGTGGTGCTGATCAGTCTTCTGTGCCTACCGCACCTGATCTTTTTTGTAGTCTGGGATCCGGCGGGGCTTTGGGTGCCGATTGCTATCGTCGCGGCTGCCATGGTGGCCTTCCAGGTGACACCGCTTTTGCACTCCCTCAACCCCTATGCGGGCGGGCTTTACAACCTCACGCTGTGGCTGGCCTTTGCGATGACAAACGCTTGGATGTTTTCCGCCCAGTCCGGGGTGCATTTCTACCTGCTGGCCGGCGCCACGACCGCGATTGCCATCTTCGGCGTTCGCCAAAACGCATTGTCGGTCTTTTCCATCGGGCTGGGCTTGGGGTGCTTTCTCTATGCGGATCGTGCGTTTCAAGACCCGGCGCCCTTCCTCGACCTGTCGCCCATATTTCTGAATATTTTTTACTTCGCGTCTATTCCCACCACGATGCTCTTCATCTTTGTGATGGTGTTTTCAGGCTTTCGCCAGGCCCACATCGCCGAGGCGGCGCTCCAGCGGGAATACGAATACTCGGAGGCGCTTCTGGGCAATATGCTGCCTGGTCCTATCGCCGCGCAGCTCAAGCGAAATCCGGGCCAAACCATCGCCAACGCCCATGACGAGGCGACGATCCTATTCGCAGATATCGTGGGATTTACCCCAAAAGCAAGCCGGGAACGCCCCGAGGAGGTGGTCAAGTTCCTCAACCAGCTTTTCACCAAATTCGACGACCTGGCCAATCAGCACGGGCTCGAAAAGATCAAGACCCTGGGGGACGCGTTTATGGTGGCTGGCGGCATGCCAGAGCCCCAGGACGACCACGCAGAGCGAGTGGCCCACATGGCGCTTGATATGGTCGCCGAAACGGACCATTTTTCAGAGACGATGGGCGAAAAGGTGGAATTGCGCATTGGCATCCACTCCGGGCCAGTCGTGGCCGGGGTGATCGGCACCCGCAAGCCATTCTACGACGTCTGGGGCGACACGGTGAACACGGCGGCACGCCTGGAAACCTTCGGCACAAACGGGCGCATACAAGTGACCGCAGAAACCAAAGCCCGGCTGGAAAAAGCCTTTGCCTTCAGCGAACGGGGCACGGTGGATATAAAGGGGAAGGGCGCGCTGGACCTGTGGTATCTGGACCGCCCGAAGGGTTAGCGCGGATAGGATTCACCGTTCGGTGAACTTCAGTTCGATGCGGCGGTTAAGGGCCAAGGCTTCGGGACTGTCGCCGTCCACAATAGGCTGAAACTCCCCAAAACCGTTGGCAGCCAGACGATTAGGGGGAATACCCAGGGTGTTGGTGAGGTATTTCACAACGCTCAGCGCCCGCGCCTGGCTCAGTTCCCAGTTGTCGCGGAACTCACCCCGGCCGGACAGGGGCGTTCTGTCGGTGTGGCCATCAACCCGCAGGATCCAGTCTATGCCCGGCGGGATCTGGTCGGCCACAGATCGGATCACGCCCGCCACCTCGGCGATCTCTTCTTGGCCGCGGGGGCCAAGCTCTGCCGAGCCTGCGTCGAAGAGGATCTCGGACGAAAACACAAAGCGGTCGCCCTGGATGCGAATGCCTTCCTGGGCGCCGAGCACGTCGCGCAGGCGGCCAAAAAATTCGGAGCGGAACTTGCGCAGGTCACGGGCTTCTTCTTCGAGCCGGGCCCGTTCGGCGGCCTCAAGCGCAGCGGTTTTCTCGGATTCGGCGGCCAATTTGCGCTGTTCGGCGGCGACCCGCGCCAGGGCCTGGTTGAGGTTGCGCCCGAGACTTTCGATCCGCACCTGCGCCCGTTCATCACGGGCGTTCGCCGCGTCCAGGAGCCCCTGCAGTTCGTTTAGCTGCTGGCGCAGTTCGGCGGTTTGGTT
>JBCCMR010000302.1:0-3619 GCA_039026255.1 Pseudomonadota bacterium | reverse complement strand
GGCTGACGCCAGTTCTTTTTGTGGTGGCGATGGTCACCGGTGGGGCAATCCTTGCGGGACAAACGGGGGTCGCGCTGGCGCTTTTGCCCTTGCTACTTTTGGCGCAGGTCGCGCACTGGTGGCGCGGTGACCGGCGGCTGGGGGAAACCGGTACAACGCTAGGTACGGCCACGGGGCTTGCGTCGCTCGGGCGCGTGCGCCTGCTGGAGCCGCCGCACACTGGCAAAAATTACCTCCTCAAAGAGATGGGCTTTGAGGTTGGGCGCAAACATGCGGGGCGTCTGCGCATGATAACCGTGATTGCCCTGGCGGCGCTGCCATTTGCGGTGTTGGCCCTGGCACCTGCCGGGCTGATCGCAACCGCCACAGCGGCGATGCTGCATGTATTAGGGCTTTTCTGTGGGCGCTGGCTTTTCTTCGCAGAGGCGGAGCATGTCCAGGCAATTTACTACGGGCAGCACGGCACGCCGCGCGTCACCTGACGCGACATCCGACACCCAAAACCAAAAACGCCCCCGGGAGGCAGCACCGGGGGCGTCGTTGTGTCAGTATCAGCCCCCACCGGCGGGACGAGGCACCGGTTTCGCCTGATGTCAGTTCGGCAACACGCCAGATTTGACTAAATCCATACTTGTTACACGCACCTGATGCTTTCGCACCGACTGACCTGGAGGTGGGCGCTAGGCCCTGAAGTCGAGAAAAGGTATCGCCCGAAAAACCCTTTTTTTCCAGCCTCTCTGCGTGAAACGACACAGAAAATGCGCCAATCGACACAAGCCTCAAAAGCGCACCAGCCGCGCTTCGCGAAGCGACACCGCCCGACCTGGGGGTCGTTTTCGCGAAGCGTCTTATGCACGCCAGCCGCGGGTCACAAAACGGCCCGATTCCCGAGGCAAACCGCACTGCATGAACTTGCGCGTGGTATTTTCAAATCGGGACCGGCTAGTGCTGCATGCTCTGCCTGCAGTGCTTTGGCTAGCAAGCTGCCTTTATGCGTCTTTGACGCTTAGCCAAGCGCTCCCGCCGGGATTGAGTGATGCTGCCCCGGTATCTATCCGTAATGTTGCGATCCTGAGCCTCTGTATCCTGGTCATCTACCCGATCTACCGCTTGGGGCACATCGCGCTCTTACGCGCGTTCCCGGACGCCGGGCCGATCAAACGCCTGGCCGCGCTTTCGGTCCTGGCGGTTTTTATCGGCGCCGCCATCCTGACCGGGACACTTTTGGCGATCGACCCAATTGCCCTGCGCCAAACGGATCCGAGACCCTATATCCTCAATCTTTTGGTGGGCGTGCTTTTGATGCCTGCCTTCTTTGCGCTGATCCGCGGGGCCGATACGGTGCGCGAACAGATCACGGGGGCGCGCAGCGGGGCGGCGATGCTGATGCGGCGCCTGGGGCCGGGCGCGGGCCAGCGCCTGGTGCGCCTGCAATCGGCTGACCACTACGTTGAAGTCCACACCGAAACGGGCGCCAAGCTCCTGTTGATGCGCATGGGGGACGCGGCCGAAATGCTCGCAGGGGGGCGCGGCGGTCAGGTGCACCGGTCCCACTGGGTCAACTTTGACGAAGTCAATCAGGTAGTGAAATCGAACCGCAAGATCTGGCTGCGCATGTCTGACGGCACCGACGTGCCCGTATCGCGCAGTTTCCGGGCACCTTTGCGCGCCGCCGGGGTACTGTAGACCCCTGACAGCCCCCAGCTTCGCAACACCCCAACTGCGGAACACCCCCGCGCGCTTTGGGACCCTTCCCCTTGCGCGCGCAGTTGGGTAGAGCCACGGCAGTCACCCAACGGGATCGCAAACCATGCCTATGGAAAAGACATTCGACACCGCCAGCGCCGAGCCAATCCTGCGCCAGCGCTGGGAAGATACCCAGGCCTTTGCCGCGGGCGCCAACGCCCGCGAAGGCGCGCCGAGCTTTTGCGTAATGATCCCTCCGCCCAACGTAACGGGCAGCCTTCACATGGGCCATGCGTTCAACAACACGCTCCAGGACATCCTGGTGCGCTGGCACCGGATGCGCGGGCACGATACGCTTTGGCAGCCGGGCACCGACCATGCCGGCATTGCCACGCAGATGGTCGTGGAACGCGAACTGGCCAAGCGCGACTATCCCAGCCGCGCAGAAATGGGCCGCGAAAGCTTCACCCGGGCGATCTGGTCCTGGAAGGACTATTCCGGCGGCACCATCATCGAACAGCTCAAACGCCTGGGCGCGTCCTGCGACTGGTCGCGGCTGGCGTTTACTATGTCCGGAGCCCCGGACGCCCCGGAGGGCGAAGACGGTAACTTCCACGATGCGGTCATTAAAGCCTTCGTGGACATGTACAAAAAAGGGCTCGTCTACCGGGGCAAGCGCCTGGTGAACTGGGACCCGCATTTTCAGACCGCGATATCGGACCTGGAGGTCGAAAACCTCGATGTGTCCGGGCATATGTGGCACTTCAAATATCCGCTCGCCGGGGGCGCCACCTACACCTACGAGGAAAAAGACCAGGACGGGAATGTGACGCTCAGCGAGGTGCGCGACTACATCTCGATCGCCACGACCCGGCCCGAAACTATGCTGGGCGACGGCGCGGTGGCGGTGCACCCGGGCGATGCGCGGTATGCGCCGATTGTTGGCCAGATGTGCGAAATACCCGTGGGACCCAAAGAGCATCGGCGCCTGATCCCGATCATCACCGACGACTACCCGGACCCCGACTTCGGGTCCGGCGCCGTCAAGATCACCGGCGCCCACGACTTTAACGACTACGGCGTGGCCAAACGCGGGAATATCCCGCTTTACCGGCTGATGGACACCCGCGGGCACATGCGCGACGACGGCGCCCCCTACGCCGAAGCCGCCGCCGCCGCCGCCGAAATCGCCCAAGGCGCCGATTTCGACGAGGTGACCGTAGATCGCCTGAACCTTGTGCCAGACCACCTGCGCGGGCTCGACCGATTTGAGGCGCGCGCCAAGGTCGTGGAGGAGATAACCGCCGAGGGGCTTGCCGTTATGACGGCGCCATATGACCCGCGCCTGGGCAAACCCTCCAAACCCATCGAAGGACAAGAGCCCCCCGCAGAGGTTCCGCTGGTCGAAGCCAAAACCATCACGCAGCCCTTTGGCGACCGCTCGAAGGTGGTTATTGAGCCGATGCTCACTGACCAGTGGTTCGTGGATGCCGGCACCCTGGCGAAACCGGCGCTTGAAGCCGTGCGCGACGGACGCACGCGCATCCTACCCGAACGGGACGAAAAGACCTATTTCCGCTGGCTCGAGAATATTGAGCCGTGGTGCATCAGCCGCCAGCTTTGGTGGGGCCACCAGGTGCCTGTCTGGTACGGCCCCCGCTTAGCCGAAGACGGCAAAACGCTGATCGGCACCGCCCCCTGGAAAGAGTTCTGCGCCCCCACCGAAAAGGAAGCCTCCATGGAGGCATTTGCCTACTACGGGCGCACGGTGATGCTCTTGGAGGAGGAGCCCGAAACCATCAGCACGGACGGCCCGCTGGGGCTGTCTAACGTGGTGCCAGTCTGGCGCGACGCGGACGTGCTCGACACATGGTTTAGCTCGGGGCTCTGGCCCGTGGGCACCCTGGGCTGGCCCGAGGAAACCCCTGAACTG
>JBCCMR010000301.1:0-3634 GCA_039026255.1 Pseudomonadota bacterium | reverse complement strand
TTTTAAAGAAATCTGTGAAGTGCTTGTGGAACGACCCTTTGAAACCCTCGGGCTTATCATAGAGCGTCAGACCGGCCACGTGCATCGGCGTCTGTTCCGTTTCCATGTAAAGAAACGTGGCGTCCATGCCGCTGAGCTGTTTCATCGGTCGGGCCTCCCCAAAATTACGGTGCAGCCTCGACACGTGACGCTGCGGGCCAACTTGAACACGGTTTCAAACTCCTTACTGTCGGTCAAGGGAGCTCGCTGTCGCCCTAACTCGTTCCGTAGGGGCACAGTGCCGGAGGAGACAGACATGACCGAATTGACCTTTGCCGCCATGGCCGAAAAGGTGAACACGCCGCTTGGCACGTCCGGGTGGCGTACCATTACCCAGGACGCAGTGGATGAGTTCGCCAATTGTACAGGCGACACCCAATGGATCCACGTGGACGTGGAACGGTCCAAAAAAGAAAGTCCGTTTGGCGGCCCTGTGGCCCACGGTTACCTGTCGCTGTCGCTGATATCTGTCCTGGCGATGGAGATCGGCGTGGTTCCTGCAAAAACTGCTGCAGCGTTGAACTACGGGCTTGATAAGGTGCGCTTTCTGGCGCCGGTGCCCGTAGGCGCGCGCGTGCGCCTGCATTCGAAGCTTTTGGCCTTTGACCGCAAGGAAAACGGTCAATACCTCATGAAAGCCGAAAACACCCTGGAGATCGAAGGCAGCGAAAAACCTGCACTGATCGCTGAAAGCCTGGCGATGCTGGTGCCCGCCCCCGGCGCCATATAGCGCTTCCCCAACGCGCCCGACCCCGAGACGAATAATCGAGGATTGAACACATGAGTGATCCCAAGAAGATGTCGAAAAACGCCCGCGACATCGCCGAAAACGCTGCGGAAAACACGCTGGCGCTTAACCCTCTCGTGACGCTGCGCGCCGAAGATATGTTCAACGCTGGCACCAACTTGATGCGCGCCATGGCCGCCCAACCCCAGGCGATCATGGAAAACTGGATGTCACTGGCCAGCGACATGGGCCAGATCGCCCTTGGAAGATCCGAGGTCGCCCCGGACCCCAAAGACCGCCGCTTCGCCGACACCGCCTGGAAGAACAACGTTTTCTCGAAGGGGATGATGCAGGCCTATATTAAGTGGGCCGAAACGGTGACGAAGTCGGTAGATGATCTGGATCTACCCGACAAAGACGCCGCCCGGGCGCGCCTGGTGACATCGATCTTCGTGGATGCCATGGCGCCCTCCAACAACTTTTTCGCCAACCCTGCGGCGATGAAGACGCTATTTGAAACCGGGGGCGCGAGCGCGGTGAACGGCGTGCGCAACCTGGTCAGCGACCTGACGGAAAACGGCGGGCTGCCGTCGTCGGTGGACACATCAAAGTTCAACGTCGGCGAAAACCTTGCGATCACCCCGGGCCATGTGGTCTTCAAAAACGAAGTTCTAGAGTTGGTGACCTACACGCCCACCACCGAAAAGGTCTACAAACGCCCGCTCTTTGTGGTGCCGCCCCAGATCAACAAGTATTACTCAATCGACATGTCGCCCGGGAAATCAATGATCGAATTCCTATTGGCGAACGGCATCCAGCCCTTCTGCATCAGTTGGCGCAACCCAACCGCCGAACACCGCGACTGGGACCTGGCCACCTATGTAGAAGCCATGGACGAGGCGATCGAAGCAACGCTCGAGATCACCGGATCAAAAAGCGTCAATATTATGGGGTCCTGCTCCGGGGGCATAACCCTATCGACCTATGCGGGCTGGCTGGCCGCCCGCGGCGAAGCCAAAAAGATCCACCAGGTCATCCTGGCGGTCTGCGTGCTCGACACGATGGCCTCGACCGACAATGACATGGCCGCGCTTGTGACGCCCGAGACCATTCAGGCCGCGCGCCTGGCGTCACAGGCCCGCGGCATCCTCGACGGCCAGGACATGGCTAAAATGTTCGCTTGGATGCGCCCGAACGACCTGATCTGGAACTACTGGGTGAACAACTACCTCCTGGGAAACCAGCCGCCAGCGTTCGACGTGCTTTACTGGAACGCGGACACCACGCGCCTGCCCGCGGGCCTGCACGGGGATTTCCTGGACATGATCTTCACCAACCCCTTCAAGAACCCGGGTAAGCTGGATATCGGCGGTCACGCTATCGACATGACCAAGGTGAATTACCCCACCTATGTGATTGCCGGGACCACGGACCATATCACGCCCTGGAAAGCGGTCTATGAGACTGCCAGGCTTTACGGGGAAGATGCCACTTTTATCCTGTCGAACTCGGGCCACCTGCAAAGTCTTCTGAATCCGCCGGGCAACCCGAAAGCCTGGTATATGAAGGCGCAGGCGGGACATTCGGACCCCGAAGCCTGGGCCGAAGCGGCCCAAAAGAACGAGGGCAGTTGGTGGCTCGACTGGGCGGACATGCTCAAAAAGAACGGCGGCACCCAGGTCAAGGCCCCGAAACCCGGAAGCAAAAAATTTCCTCCCCTAGGTCCGGCGCCCGGGACCTACGTGTTTGAAGCCTGAAGCGGCACCCGTCGCGCGCCATACCCAAGAAAGGTTACCCTCATGAGCAGCACCAAGACGCAGGCCAGATCCGCCGCGCCTAAGGGCATCAACATTGAGATGATCGACGTCGGCGGCCAGGAGTTGCGCGTGGCCACAAAACCCGGCAAGCCCGGTCGCATCCCCCTTTTGATGTTCAACGGCATTGGCGCGAACCTGGAGCTTGGGTTTCCATTCTTAAATGCGCACAAAGATACCCCGACAATCATCTTTGACATCCCCGGGGTCGGCGGCTCACCCATGCCCCGCTTCCCCTACCGCCCATGGACCCTGGCGCGGATGACAAAGCTGCTTTTGGACAAGCTCGGCGTAGATCAGGTGGACGTTTCGGGGGTCAGTTGGGGCGGCGGGCTCGCCCAGCAGTTTACGTTCCAGTACAGCAGCCGGGTACGACGACTGATCCTGGTCGCGACCTCATCGGGGTGGACGATGGTGCCCGGACGACCGGCGGTGCTCTCCAAGATGGGTTCGATCCGGCGCTATACCGACAAAGGCTACATGCGCTCGATCGCAGCAGACATTTATGGCGGCGATTTTCGGACCGACCCGACGCTGATTGAGGCTCACGCATCAGGCATGCGCCCGTCCAGCCAGGCGGGCTATATGCTCCAACTTTTGGGCATGACGGGTTGGACCTCGGTGCCGTTCCTTTGGCGGCTTAAACAGCGTACGCTGATCCTTTCAGGCACGGATGATCCGCTGATCCCTGTGGCCAACGCGCGCATTCTTCACCGCCTGATCCCCAATTCGCGGCTTGAACTGGTGGATAACGGCCACCTTTTTGTAGTGACGCGCCCAAAAGAAACCGCTGCGACGATTGAGGCTTTTCTGACAGAATAAAGACCGAAAGTGGCGTGCCCATTTCGGGGCGCGCCGACGACCGCCGCCCGCCCGATTCTTGGGGTCCCGGCAAGCCGTGCGCGCAGCGGTTTGAGTATTTTCACATAGAAGAAGACGCGAACGCAGGCGCAGGTCCAGCTGGGAATTTATGCTTGGCCCCGTAAACGAGCTGCGCCAAAGGTTTCAGGCGCCCCGGTCCACCCTTCTTCTGTGTCCAAATACTCAAAATCCC
>JBCCMR010000300.1:0-3664 GCA_039026255.1 Pseudomonadota bacterium | reverse complement strand
GTTCGTCCAGAGCCGCAAGTACTTCAGGTTCTGGACGAACCGCTGAATATTGAATTTCCAGGCCTCGGCGGCGGGACCGCGGGCCACTACACGTTAGAGCGCCTGTCGCGCCCGATGATCCGCGCGCGCATCCCTGTCGGCGGACAGATCGTAAGCGTTTTCAATTGCCATCTAAAATCCAAACTTGGCGAGTATGTACGGCCTAAAGGCGCCCCCTACGCGCCAGAAGCGGACCTGACAACCTATGATCCGCTTGGCCGCGCCGTTGGTGAATTGCGCGCACTTTTGCGCCGCACAGCCGAAGCCATAGTCCTGCGACGATGGATGTTAAAAGACCTGCGCGCAGGACTACCAGTCATTGCGCTCGGCGATATGAACGACAGCGAATATGCAGTGTCGTCAGCAGTGATCGCCGGTGAGCGTCCGTTCAAAAACTACGCATGGATGCGCCGCCATGATGCCAAATCCCGCGGAGACCGCTACTCGGACAGAGAAAACGAAACGATACGCGCTGCCATCGAAGCCGCGCAAATGACAAGTGCAGAAAAGCTCTTTGTGCGTCGGTCCCTGCGCGACCTTGTCTACACCAGTGCTTTTGGCGGCAGCTACGAGAGCATCGACCAAATCCTCCTAAGCCGCCACTTCCACCCGGAAAACCCGGACGCCATCGGCGGACTCGACTACTTCAGCGTGCTCAACGACCATATCACCGATGGAAGCCATGCAGAGGCTCCCTACAACAAACTCGCCTCCGACCACGGGCAGATCATGGCGCACTTGCACTTGAAAAGTGAATAGATATGTACGTACTGCGGCATGGCTTATGACTTTCTTATCATAGGCGGCGGCATCGCCGGAGTATCCGCCGCTGCGCGCCTGGCAGCCCTCGGCAGCACGATCCTGATCGAGGCAGAAGATCACTTTGCCTACCACGCTTCGGGCCGGTCTGCGGCGCTATATGAACCGAACTATGGCGCACCAACCGTAGTGAACCTGTCGAAGGCTGGGGCCATCTACTTTTCCGATGCCGGTGTTCTCAGCTCTCGGGGTATCTTGATGCTTGGCCGGCCAGGCGAAGAAGAAGCCCTGGCCCGGGATGCGGCAAGCTTCGCGATGGAGCAGATCTCCCCGGAAGAAGCGCTCGAAAAAGCTGAATTTATTGACGCCAGCCTAATTACTCGCGCTGCTTTTTCAAACGGTGCCAAAGACATCGACACTGACGCGCTGGTGCGCCATTTCTGGCGGGTGGCCGCAAGCCAAGGCGCTGTGGCTAGGCACGCCGCACCAGTCCGAAAAATTACCCGCCAAAGGAGCAAGTGGGAGGTCACCGCCGGCGCCGAAAGCCATCGGGCAAAGACCATCATCAACGCCGCCGGGGCCTGGGCTGACCAGATTGCCGCCCTGGCCCAGGTGCCAGCCCTTGGGCTTACTCCCCTGCGGCGCAGCGTGGCCCGGGTCCCTGCGCCCAAAGGGCTTGATCCATCGCGCTGGCCAATGCTCTTCGGACCCGGAGAAAGTTGGTACGCGAAACCAGACGCAGGCCAATTGATTGTGTCCCCAGCGGACGAAACCCAGTCTGAACCCTGCGATGCGGCGCCCACTGAATTGGCTCTGGCAGAAGGGATCGACCAGTTCGCCCGAACCACCGGGTATCAGCCTCGGCGCATCACCGCCCGCTGGGCAGGACTACGCACATTTGCCCCCGACCGAACGCTTGTTATCGGCCGCGACCCTGGGCAACCGGATTTTTTCTGGCTGGCAGGTCAGGGTGGCTACGGCTTCCAGACCAGCGCTGGCGCTAGCGCCCTGGCCGCAGACCTAATCGCGGGCCGCGACCCAGACCTGCCCAAAGCAACCGTCAAAGCCCTCGCCCCCGACCGGCTGCGATGAATGCGGCGTTGAACTTAGAACACCCGGGCCGGTATTCTTCTCCAACAAATACTCACAATCCACCGTTCGTCGCAGCTCGCCCGCGGTGTCGGACGGATGCCTACCCGTCCACTCGGATACGGGCGTTTTTTGGGTCATAGGGGCTGTCTTCGACGACTTCGGCGTCCCAAAGCTCCCGGAACATCAAAACCTTGAGCTTCTGCCCTGGCTTGACCAACGCGGGCTCTAAATAGCCCATACCAATCGACTTTCCAAAAGCTACCGAATACCCGCCCGAAGTCAGCCGCCCCACTTTGCGCCCCCCGTCAAATAGCGCCTCCCGCCCCCAGGGGTCCGCGTCCGCCGGTCCGTTAATCAAAAGCGTGGCGCATTTCGACCGAATACCACAGGCTTTCATGGCAGTCTTGCCGTGGAAGTCTTTGCTAAGGTCGACAAACCGAGGCAGGTCTGCCTCAAGGGGTGTTGCGTCGCGGCCAAGCTCGGTCCCAAAGGCCCGGTAACTTTTTTCCTGGCGCAGCCAGTTCTGCGCCCGGGCACCGACCAGCTTTAGGCCCATAGGCTCCCCAGCGGCCATTAGAAGGTCAAAGAGATAGTTCTGCATCTCAATCGGGTGGTGCAGTTCCCACCCTAATTCGCCGGTGTAGGCCACGCGGATCGCGCGCACAGGACACATGCCAAGTTCGATGTCCTTGGCGCTTAGCCAGGGGAAGCGCGCGTTCGACAGCGCCGTGGCTGGGTCCGCGTCGCCAATCAGCCCGGTCAAAAGCTCCCGCGACTTCGGCCCGGCCAGGGCAAAGACCCCCCACTGGGTGGTCACGTCCTGGATCTCCACGTAGCCGAAATCACCGGAACGGTCCTCGGCAGCCTTGCGCAGGTAGTCGGCGTCATAGGCGGTCCAAGCTCCCGCGCTGACAAGATAGTAGCTGTCTTCACCCAAGCGAACGATTGTATACTCAGTGCGCGTGGTACCCGCGGCAGTTAGGGCATAGGTCAGATTGATCCGACCCACCCGGGGAAGTTTGTTGCAGGTGAACCAGTCCAAAAACGCCGTCGCACCGGGCCCCTTGACCAGGTGTTTCGTGAACGCGCTGGCGTCGATCAGGCCGACATGGTCGCGGATGGCCTGGGCTTCCGCCCGGGCATAGTCCCACCAGGCGCCTCGGCGGAACGACCGACTTTCGTTGTCAAAGCCCGGACCCGCGTCCGCCGGCCCAAAGTAATTTGGCCGTTCCCACCCGTTCACTTGGCCGAACTGCGCGCCCCTGGCAGCCATGCGGTCGAAGCAGGGGGTGGTGCGCAGGGGCCGAGCGGCTTCGCGTTCTTCGTCTGGATGGTGCAGGATATAGACGTGCTCATAGCACTCTTCATTCTTCTTGACCGCGTACTCGGTGGTCATCCAGTCCCCGTAGCGTTTGGGGTCGAGGCTGGCCATGTCGATCTCGGCCTCACCTTCCACCATCATCTGCGCCAGGTAGTGGCCGGTTCCGCCCGCGGCGGTGATCCCGAAGGAGAACCCTTCCGCCAGCCACATATTCCGCAAGCCCGGGGCGGGGCCCACCAAGGGGTTGCCGTCGGGAGTATAGCAGATGGGCCCGTTATAGTCGTCCTTCAGGCCCACGGTCTCGGACGACGGCAGCCGGTGGATCATGGACATGTATTCTTCTTCGATCCGTTAAAGATCGAGCGGGAAGAGATCCGCGCGAAAGCTGTCGGGCACCCCGTAGGCAAACCGGGCCGGGGCGTTCCGCTCATAGGGGCCCAGGATCCAACCGCC
>JBCCMR010000299.1:0-3667 GCA_039026255.1 Pseudomonadota bacterium | reverse complement strand
TGGGCGCGATATCCGCCCAGGTGACTGGGTCACCATATACCGTGCGGGCGACGTCATTCCCAAAGTGCGCGACGTCGACATCAGCCGCCGCGCCCCGGATGCGACCCCGTTTGTCTTTCCCGACACGTGTCCCGACTGCGGCAGCCCCGCCCGGCGGGAGCCCGGCGACAGCGTGCGCCGCTGCACGGGCGGGCTCATATGCCCCGCCCAAGCGGTGGAGAAGCTCAAGCATTTTGTGTCGCGCGGGGCCTTCGATATCGATGGGCTCGGTGCCAAGCAGATCGAGATGTTCTTCGCCGATGAAACGCTCCCAGTCCGGGAGCCTGCAGATATCTTTACCCTAGAGACCCGAGACGGGGTCGCCCTGGCCAAATTGAAAAACCGCGATGGTTTCGGGGATAAATCGGTTGCAAACCTTTTCGCTGCTATCGAAAACAAACGCACGATCCCGCTTAACCGGCTGATTTTTGCCCTGGGTATCCGCCACGTGGGCGACAGTTCCGCGGCCATGCTTGCCCGTCACTACGGCAGTTGGGACGCGTTTCTGGCAGGCATGGATGCGGCGGGCCCGGGCGAAGGGAATGCCTGGGACGACCTGATGGGTATTGATGGCGTGGGCGCGGTCATGGCCCAGGCCCTCGTGCAGACCTTTGCCGCGCCGGAAGAGCGCGTTGCCATTGACCGCCTTGCCGCGGAACTGGTGATCGAGGACGTGGCCGCCCCTGACACCGGGGCAAGCCCCGTGGCCGGCAAGACAGTAGTCTTTACCGGCACGCTTGAACAGATGACCCGCGCCGAAGCGAAAGCCCGGGCCGAGGCGCTAGGCGCCAAGGTGGCCGGGTCAGTGTCCGGAAAGACCGACTACCTCATTGCCGGGCCCGGGGCGGGATCAAAGGCCAAGAAAGCCGCCGATCTGGGGGTTACCACGCTCTCGGAGGTGGAATGGCTGGACATGATCGGGTCGTGAGCCAAAGGCCCGAGATCCTCTTTCCGCTTTTTGCGGCCCTTACGACACTTGACGGGATCGGACCCAAGACGCGTGATGCGCTTGCCAAAATAGGCATCGAAAAGCCGCGCGATTTACTGTTTCACCTGCCAACATCGGTGGTGGACCGGCGTCCGCGGGCCACGGTGAACGGGGTGGAGCTTCCGGCTGTGGTCACTGTGCCAGTGACCGTGCGCGACCATATCCCCGGAAGCGGTCAGCGGCCCTACCGGGTGATGGTCGAAGATGCCGAGACGACTTTCACGCTGATCTTTTTCCGCGCGAAGGCGGCCTGGCTTGAGGCGCGTCTGCCGCCTGGATCCCGACGGATAGTATCTGGGCGGCTAGAACTGTTTGAGCATTCAGCTCAGATGGCTCACCCGGATCATATGGTTCCCGAAGACGCCGCCGCAACGATCCCAGCCTTTGAGCCCATCTACCCGGCCACGGCGGGGGTCACTCAGCGCACTTTGGCCCGGGCGGTGGCAGATGCCCTAGGCCGGTTGCCGAGCCTTGACGAATGGGCGCGCGGTGATTTGTTGGAAAGCACAGGCTGGCCCGGTTGGGCGACAGCAATAGCCCGAGCCCATGCCCCGGACGGGACAGCGTCTTTTGCCGCCGGGGACCCGGCCCGGGCGCGCCTCGCCTATGACGAGCTTTTTGCTCACCAACTTACCCTGGCCATTGCCCGCGCCGGACGCCGGAAACGGGCGGGGCGCGCCAGCCCAGGTACGGGCGCGATTCGGAACCGGGTGTTGGCGTCTTTGCCTTACCGGCCCACGGGCGCCCAACTCCGGGCCATCGAAGAAATTGGCACCGACATGGGCGGGCCACATAGGATGAACCGACTTCTCCAGGGCGACGTGGGGTCGGGCAAGACGCTGGTTGCGTTTTTGGCATTGGTGACAGCGGTAGAGGCGGGCGGGCAGGGGGTGATGATGGCGCCGACCGAAATTCTGGCCCGCCAGCACTTATATGCCCTACGCCCCCTGGCCGATGACGCGGGCGTGACGCTCGACATCCTCACTGGCCGCGACAAGGGCAGGGAAAGGGCCGCGAAGCTGCGCGCCTTGGCGGCGGGTCAAATTCAGGTTTTGGTGGGCACGCACGCGGTTTTTCAGGACGACGTAGCCTTCGCTGACCTACGGCTTGCGGTGATTGACGAACAGCACCGGTTCGGCGTGCGCGAACGGCTGCGTCTGGGTGAAAAGGGGGCCGCGGCGGATACCCTAGTGATGACAGCTACGCCGATCCCCCGGTCCCTGGAATTGGCAAACTACGGTGATATGGAGGTGAGCGTTCTTGATGAAAAGCCGCCTGGGCGCAAGCCGATAGAGACGGTCCTCGTAAGTCAAACCCGGGTTGAGGCGGTGATCGAGCGCTTACGTGCCGCCGTGGTGGCCGGGCGCCAGGCCTATTGGGTCTGCCCGCTTGTGGGCACGTCCGAGCAGCGCGACTGGACCGCCGCCGAAGACCGTGCCCGAAGCTTGCGGCTTGCCCTGGGCGAAGACCGGGTCGGGTTGGTACACGGACAGATGCCGTCCGTGGAAAAAGACGCCGCAATGGCGCAGTTCGAGGCCGGTGAGGTGGGTGTCTTGGTGGCCACAACTGTCATCGAGGTCGGCGTGAACGTCCCAAACGCCACAATCATGGTGATCGAGCAGGCCGAAACCTTTGGTCTGGCTCAACTGCACCAGCTCCGCGGACGCGTGGGCCGGGGGGACGCCGCATCAAGCTGCCTGATGCTTTACGGGTCACTGACCGATAGCGCAGAGAAGCGGCTTAAGGTCTTGCGTGACACCGAAGACGGCTTTTGCATCGCCGAAGAGGACCTCAAACTGCGCGGCGCGGGCGATGTGCTGGGGGTAGCGCAGTCGGGTCTTCCGCGGTTTCGCGTAGCGGATATGGAACGCCAAGCGGACCTGATGCGCCGTGCGCAAGACGACGCCAGACTACTCCTTTACGAAGATCCCATGCTGGAACAACCCCGGGGAAAGGCCGCGCGTGTGCTTTTATGGCTGCTAGAGCAGGACCGCGCCTTGCGGCTTTTGTCCGTCGGCTAGCGGCGTTCCGGCGGCCATACCAAGATTTTCGCAAAATGTTCTCATAAAGTTCTTGATTAACGAGAACGAGTATGGAACAAATACGGTACGAAACGGAATTCACGGACACGACAAATGCGAGAACTTGTGAAAATTGCGACCCAGGATCCGGCCCATGTGGTCGAAGACTTGGTTGGTGTCACGGCAGTCTTTGCGATTCTCGTAGTCGGTCTTTGGTTGCCCGGATCGTTTTGACGGTTTTACCGCTCACTTTTCGCCTGGCGGTTGATCCCGCCCGGTCCAGGGCTGCCTCGCCCTAAGACCATGCCGCGCCCCTTGTGCGGCCCCGTTACGCGCGCCCTGGATTTGCCGTGGCGCATCTATCTGTACCCCGTCGGATCGGGCCCCCCTTTGCCCGGGACGGCACCGGGCTTTCTGGCCCAAAGGTTGCCTGCGGTGCCCCGTTGCTCAGGCAGGGTTCGGGATCACCGACCACTTCCTGACTGCGCCGCGCCCCCCGGGTCGCGGCGATTTTTTTGCTGCGGCTTGGGTACGGCCGATCGGTCGGAGGTTGGGGCAAAAGGGCGCCAAAAGGACCCGCGACGGAACGCGCAGCATCTACGATGCCGACCGCCTTTTC
>JBCCMR010000298.1:0-3692 GCA_039026255.1 Pseudomonadota bacterium | reverse complement strand
CGCCCGCGCCCGCGATTGTGGCCAACAAATCACCCGTGGCGGGGTTGAGCGTGTTGAAGGCTTTGCCGGTGCCAGCGCGGTATTTGCCATCAATGAAAGGCGCTGTGGGCAGCGTCAGTCCAGCGGCAATGGCTGCGTATTCGTCACGGGTCAAAAGGTCCGTCATTGGAACTGCCTTTCCAGGTCGTCGAGCGCGCTATCCAAAGTTCGGACCACCCGTGCCAAGCGTCGCTTATCGTCTTTGGTCAGGGGCTGAAGGGGACGGCGCGGGGGGCCGGCGTCAATCCCGCGAAGGGTAAGCCCGTATTTGATACATTGCACAAATTTGCCCCCCTGTTCGAGCACCCGCATGAGCGGCAGCATGGCCGCCATGATGCGCCGCCCGCGTGTGAAATCGCCTTGGACTGCACAGGCTTCGTAAAGAGCGATGTGCGCCCGGGGGGCAAAGTTTGACCCGGCGCAGACCCAAGACCGCGCGCCCCAGGCAAAAAACTCAAGCGCCTGGTCGTCCATGCCGCAGCTAAGCGCGATATGGGGGTAGTCCCGCGCCAGCATGTGCAGCCGGTTGATGTCACCTGAGCTTTCTTTGATTCCGCGGATGTTTTTGGACTGGCCCAGGCGGTCCAGGCACTCGGCATCCATGTCAGCGCCCATACGACCGGGATAGTTGTAAAGCATGATGGGCAGGTCGGCGGCCCGGTCCACCGCTAGGGCATGCAGCGCGATTTCACGTCCGGTGGGCGCCGCATAGGGCGGAGTGGCCACCAACAGCGCATCTGCCCCGACATCGCGGGCTGCCTGGGCCAGGACTATGCTGTCTTCTGTGCGCATGGCGCCGGTGCCGATGACAAGCGGAACCCGCCCGCCGATCAGGGCTTGGACCTTGCCCATCAATGCAATGCGCTCTTCCATGGTCTGGGCGTAGTATTCGCCGGTGGTCCCGGCGAGGATAATCCCGTGTACGCCTGCGTCGATCAGGTGCTCTACGGTGGCGCCGAGCGCCGTTTCGTTGAGCGAATAGTCGTCGTGGTAAGGGGTCACCACTGGCGTAAAAATACCCTCGAAGGCTAAGTTCGCGGCGGTGTTCGCTTCAGCGGGGGCTGGGGCAGGGATGGGCGCGTTCATAGACAACCTTCCGTTGCGGTTTTCGTTGGGGCGGACAAAGGCGCCTGCGTCAGCGGATCGGTCAAAGGGTCGGGGCGCACGAAACGCTCCATCCGGTCGCGGCTAAGCGCCCAATGGGCCATGGTCAGATCCACCGCCTGGGCTGCGGCCCCGTCGGCAATGGCTTCGATGATCGCGTCGTGGTCTTCTACAGCCCGGGCAATGAGCGCTGTATCCTCCGCCGTTGCCGGGGCGAAAAACATCTGGCTGAGTCGCGTGTGATCAATCAAGAGCCGGTCTAAGGCGGCCGAAAGGTAGGGATTTGCCGCCATATCCCCGATCAACCCGTGGAACCGATGGTTCAGGATCGCCGACCGACTTGGGTCTGCGCCCCGGGCCGTGGCGCGAAATGACACTTGAATGGCGCGCAGTTCGTCCAGGCGTCCGGCGCCGCGGGCTTCTGCGGCCAGGCGCGTGGTGGCAGCGTAAACCATAGGTGCGGTTTGAAAGAAAAGCCGCATGCGGGCGAAATCCATAGACGACACTGCTGGCGCCTGTCCCGGCGCAAGCGTCAGATACCCCTGGCCTGCTAGCCTTTGGAACACCTCGCGCACCGGTGTGCGCGACAGACCTGACTGGGCGGCGATCTCGGCCTCTTCCAATGTAGTGCCCGGGGCCAGCTCTAAGGCCAGAATACGCCCTTGAAGGGCGCTGATGAGCTGTGATTTTTTATCAAGGGCGGGAGCATTTTTCTGCATACTCAGTGTATACGCATAAAATACGCCAAGATACCAGAATTTTGTCGTGCGCAACGCAGCTTTATCGGGTCAGTCGATTTGGATCATCGTCCGGTCATAGCTGGCCTCGGATACTGTGCCGTCGTCGTAGGTCAAAAGCACCGTCACTCGGCCCACGTTCCAGATCGGCAGCGTGGTGTAAACCGGATCTGTTTCGGTGATACGCGCAGGGTTTGCAGTGCCCTCGCGGCATTCGGGCATGGGCCATTCGGTGAACTCCACCTCATCGTTGAGCGCGTAGGCAATGCTCGAAAGACCGCAGCGCCAGGCGATCAGATGGGTGAAGTACAATAAATCGCGGCCGTTGAATTCGCGGATAGCCACCCAGTTTGCGCGAGTTGCCTCTAGGATGGGGCGTACTTCCGCAGCGGTGGTGAATTGTTGGGCCATGACCGGCGGGACACCAAAGCTTGCGCTGGCCAGTGCGGCAAAAAGCAGACGTTTCATATCAATTCCGGGCGCCTGTTGGGGCCCGCCATTTCTTGTTAACCATAGGCGGCCTATACCACGGGAAAGCAACGCGGGGCAGTGACCGTTGGCACAAGATTACAACGTTTTCGCCGTTATTCAGCAGGGCCGTTTGGCCTATGAAGCGGTGATCTTTGCTGCGACCTTCCGCCATAAGAACCCCAACTTCACCGGACGGTTGATCTTTGGGGAGCCGGAGCCGGGCGATAACTGGGACGAAGACCCGCGCGTGCAAAACGATGCCCTGCGCGGCGTGCTGCGCGATCTCGGCGCTGAGATTGTGCCGTTCCGCAACCGCGTCTTCGGCAGCCGTTACCCCCAGGGGAACAAGATTCTCGGCCTGACAGCCCTGCCCGACGGGGAACCGTTTGTTTTCTTCGACACCGACACGGTCTTTCTGGGGCGGCTCAACGCGGTGCCCTTTGACTTTGACCGGCCAAGTGCCAGTCTCAAACGCGAAGGCACCTGGCCTGTCCCGGACCTCTACGGCCCCGGATACCACGCCATGTGGAAAAGCCTTTACGACAAGTTCGGGCTCGAATTTGCGTCCTCGCTCGACCTCGGCCAGCCGGACGAACACTGGCGGCGTTATCTCTATTTCAATGCCGGGTTTTTTTTCTACAAGGACCCTGCAGCTTTTGCCACGTGGTTTCTCCACTTCGCTACAGAGATCGAACGCGAACCCCCGTGGGAGATTGAAACCCAGGAGATGTACCCCTGGCTTGATCAGGTGGCGTTGCCGCTGGTGATCCACAAGCTGGGCGGCGCGCGCGACGCTCTGCCCTCGGGGCTGATCGACGGGGAGGTCACCCAGCACTACCGGTTTTTACCGCTCCTCTACGCCACGGGGTCGGAGGCGGCCGTGGAGACGGTGGAAAAGGCCCTGGCGCCCAACCCGATCAAAAAGGTCCTGAAGTCCTGGGAGCCTGCCCGGCGCCTGGTCTACCAGGGTAAGGGGCGCGAAAAGGTGCGCCCGCTCTTTGATCGGGCTCGGCTGCCGCGCAAGGAACAAGCGATCCGCCAACGTATCAAGAAAGAGGGGTGGTGGCTTCGTTAGGGCGGGCGGCAGGTTGGCTCGCGGCAAGAAAAACGCGCCCGGAGGGAGGGCCGGGCGCGCAAGGCGGACGGGCCATAGGCCCGCCGAAGTTATCTAAATGCCGGGCCCGGTGGGGCCCGAAGTCTTTCGATGCCGGCCCTGACGGCCCGCGGTGATCTTTGGCTATGACCTGCGGGCGGGTAGCGCTTGGGCACCCGCCCCTGGGCAGCCTTAGCAGCTGTAGTACATCTGAAATTCGACCGGATGGGGCGTGTGCTCGTACATTT
>JBCCMR010000297.1:0-3698 GCA_039026255.1 Pseudomonadota bacterium | reverse complement strand
GCCGATGTTGCAGTGCGGCTTACTCCGCTCAAACTTTTCCTTTGCCATCATGGCCTCCTTTGATGTGGGGCGGGCGACAGACTGCCGACCGGCCAGCGACCTGGCCTCTCCGCGCGCGGAAAAAACTGCGCGCCGCCTAACGAAATGGGCCGAAAAAGGCAACTGGGAATCGACAGGGGCGCGTTTGCGTCTGTGCGCGCTTAGGCATCGCCGGAAAGTTGCGCCAGGTCTTCGGTGCCGCCAGGGTCGAGCGCATCAAAATCGAAGCTGTCGAGCCGGTGTGCCCGTGCCCCCGCCTTAGACGCGCTGATTTTGATGTCGTCGATATCTTTGGCCGCTTGGGCAAAGTGACGGTCGAGGTTGCCCACCCGGGTTTCCAACCGTTCCACATCCTTGCCCAAAAGACCCAGTTCCTTGCGGATAGCGCCCGCCTGTTCTTTCATGCGGTGGTCCTTCATGACTGCGCGCATGGTGTTTAGCGTAGCCATGCAGGTTGTGGGCGACACAATCCAAACCCGCGCTGCAAACCCGTCGCGTACCACGTCCGCGAAGTTTGCATGTAGTTCGGCATAAACCGCCTCTGACGGTAGGAACATAAGCGCCCCCTCGGCGGTTTCGCCGTCAATGATGTAACGTTCCGCGATGTCACTGACGTGCTTGCGCACTGACGTGCGCAGGGCCCGTCCCGCTGCCTGGGTGTCGGCTGGCGTGGAGGCGGCGCGAAGCGCCTCGTAGGCTTCGAGCGGAAACTTAGCGTCGATCACAATGGGTCCTGGCGGCGCAGGCAAATGCACGAGCACATCTGCCCGCCGCCCGTTCGAAAGTTGCGCCTGGGTCGTGAAAGCATCCGGCGGCAACGCTTTAGCGACGATGTCGTTCAACTGAATCTCGCCGAATGCGCCGCGGGTCTGTTTGTTCGACAAAATATCCTGGAGCGACAACACATCCCCCGAGAGCTTTTCGATTTTGCCTTGGGCGCGGTCGATCACAGCGAGACGTTCCTGCAGCTGGGTCAGGCTTTTGGTTGTTTTTTCGCTATTACCAGCGAGCGTGTCGCGCAGCTCCGCTTGCAGATCGGTCATCGCGCGGGTCGTTTTCAGCGCGTTCTCATGGAGTCGTTCTTGCATCTGCGATTGCACATGACCCAAACGCTGTTCGACCGTTTGCATGGTGCGCGCTTGGGCCTGACCCAGGGTGTCGAGACCACCTTTCATGGCTTGCTGATTTTCCGCCAGCAGCCGCAAGCCTTCGGTCAGTTGAGAAATATGATGTTCGAGCGGTTCCGCCGCCGCCGCTGCCCGGCGGCTAGCGCGCAGCACGGCCAGGAAAAGAAAGAGCACGCCCAGAACGGCAGCGCCAACCATCCAGACCCAAGGGTCTGCCGGATCAAGCCCAAAGGAGGCGAAGGCATCCATCCCTAGCGCCGCCCAAACAACCGTTCGATATCGGAAAGTTTGAGTTCCACATAGGTGGGCCGCCCGTGATTGCACTGGCCGGAATAGGGGGTCGTCTCCATCTCGCGCAGAAGCGCGTTCATTTCGTCTGCGCCCATACTCCGCCCAGACCGAACAGACCCGTGGCAGGCGATGCGGCTTAGCACGGCTTCAAGGCGGGTTTCCAGGACAAGGGACTGGTCGATCTCTTGCAACTCGTCCGCGATATCGCGGACCAGGCTTGCCGCGTCTATTGGACCCAGAATGGCGGGGGTCTCTCGCACGCAGACAGCGGAGGGGCCAAAATCCTCCACCCCAAGACCAAGGCGGGCAAGCCCCGGGGCCAAGCCCAGAACCGCCGCCTTAGCATCGGGATCAAGGCTAACGACTTCGGGGATCAATAGCCCCTGCCCTGGGCAACCCCGATCAGCAAGCGCAGCTTTCAAACGCTCGTAAACCAAGCGTTCATGCGCGGCGTGCTGGTCAACGATGACGATCCCATCCGCGGTTTGCGCCACAATGTAATTTTGGTGGACTTGAGCGCGGGCGGCGCCCAGGGCCCCGGTTGGCTCGGGCTCAGATGATTTGGTCTCCGAGTGCTCCACCCGCCCAGACCACGCAGCGGGGCTTTCGGCAAGCTGGGTGAAACCCGGACGCCTCAGAGGGGCTTGATAGACCCGTGCCTGGTCTGGGGCGTGATGCTCCGGGGGTGAGGGCTCTGGCCGCAGGGCATCTAGCGCTGCGCCCGCGACTGTGGTTGAAGCCCGGTGTCCAGCAGTGCCCAGCGCTGCCCGCAAGGCTGTCACAACAAGCCCGCGGGCCACACCCGGCTCCCGGAAGCGGACCTGAGTTTTGGCTGGGTGCACGTTCACATCAACGCGGTTCGGGTCACATTCCAAGAAAAGCGCCATAACCGGGTGGCGGTCCCGATGCAGAAAATCCGCGTACGCACCACGAATGGCCCCGATAAGCAGCGGATCGCGCACCGGTCGGCCGTTTACGAAAAGGTACTGGGCCGCTGAGGAGCCGCGCGAAAAGGTCGGCAGGCTTGCAAACCCGGTGACGGAGATGCCTTCCCGGTCCGTGTCGATAGGCAAGGCGTTTTCGATGAAATCTGCCCCAAGAATGCGGCGCAGTCGGCCACAAAGCACGTCAAAAAAATCGCCCTGGCCGGGCTCGGCCGTAAAGACGGTGCGTGGGCTGCCGCCGGTCAGGTCGCGCTGGGTAAAGCCAACGGTCGGCTCAGCCATGGCAAGACGTTTGACAACGTCGTTAATCGCGGCTGTTTCAGCCCGGTCACTGCGCAGAAATTTGAGACGCGCAGGGGTTGCATGGAAAAGGTCGCGCAATTCCACCTGGGTACCGCGGGAAAGCGCTGCTGGGCGCGGGGGGGATAAGGTGCCGCCTGAGACGACGATTTCGGCCCCTTCCGCACCCGTCACGCGCGACGTGATCGTCATGCGCGCTACGGCACCCATGGATGGGAGCGCCTCGCCACGGAAGCCAAAGGTATGGATATTGAGAAGGTCGGAGCCATCAATTTTTGAGGTGGCGTGGCGAGCGAGTGCAAGGGCCAGGTCCTGTGCAGCGATGCCGTGACCGTCGTCACTGACCCGTATGAGGGTCTTACCGCCGTCGGCAACGTCTATGGCGATCCGCCGGGCGCCAGCGTCGATTGCGTTTTCAACAAGTTCTTTGACAGCGGAGGCCGGGCGCTCAATTACCTCACCGGCGGCAATGCGGTTTTGCGCAGCGGGGTCGAGTTGGCGGATCCGCGGGGGTGAGGGGCGTATATTGGGGTCTGAAACGTTCATGCCACCAGGGATAGCATGAGCAGGCGCGATTCGGGAGGGCTTTGGCCGGGTAGACGCGTCTTGGATGACGCGTCTTATAAGACGCGTCTGAATTTACGTTTCGTTAACAATTTGAAGACCGAGAGGGGCGTCGCCTGCGCAAACGTATAGGGTCAAGCACCGGTAGATGCTCACCAACACAGGATAATTTGAACGGTTCAACGCGCCCTGTTGCTCTGTCCGCAAACCCTAGCGGGAGGTTAATACAGACACGACTGGATTAACTCAATGTTGGCGATCAAAGGTGTGCCGCGCCCAAATGCTCACTGGCTCGCCGCGCTAAGCCCTTCAGGCTGACCTACCACAACAAACTGCAGCGCACTCGGCTTCAAAAGCTCATTTGCCACGCGGCGGATGTCGTCCACTGTTACCGCATTTACACGGTCGTTGCGCGTGTTGACATAGGTGATCG
>JBCCMR010000296.1:0-3746 GCA_039026255.1 Pseudomonadota bacterium | reverse complement strand
CTTTGCGGACCGCGCACCAGCCGCTCGCGACGGGTAGGTGCTGCCCAGCCCGACGCTGATGAACCTGACCACGCGCGTGCCGATTGGGCCTGTGGGCGTGATCACGCCCTGGAACACGCCCTTTATGCTGTCGACTTGGAAGATTGCGCCAGCGCTCGCTTGCGGATGCACGGTTGTGCACAAACCGGCGGAGTTTTCCCCGCTGAGCGCCCGGCTTCTTGTGGAAATCGCCGAGGAAGCGGGCTTGCCGCCTGGGGTGCTGAACCTCGTCCACGGGATGGGCGAGGACGCGGGCCGCGCGCTGACCGAACACCCCGCCATCAAAGCCGTGGGCTTTGTAGGCGAGGGCGCCACCGGCACCCACATCATGCGCCAGGCGGCGGGCACGCTTAAGCGGTTCCACTTCGAACTGGGCGGCAAGAACCCGGTCGTGGTCTTCCCGGACGCCGACCTGGAACGAGCCGCCGACGCGGCAGTCTTTATGATCTACAGCCTAAACGGCGAACGCTGCACATCGTCTTCGCGGCTTTTGGTGCACAAAGGCATCTACGACAGCTTTACCCGAACCGTCGCCGAAAAGGCCGCCCGCATCAAAGTGGGCCATCCGCTCGACCCTGACACGGTCATCGGCCCGCTGATCCATCCGGTGCACGAAAAGAAGGTGCTTAGCTACATGGATAAGGCCCGCGCTGCTGGCGCGACCATTGCGGTGGGCGGTGAAAAGGTGGCAGATCTGCCGGGATGCTACGTGCCGGCGACGCTCTTCACTCAAGCCACCAACGACATGGCGATTGCCCGCGAAGAAATCTTCGGTCCGGTCCTGACGGCCATACCCTTCGAGGACGAGGCGGACGCGCTGCGCCTGGCCAACGACACCGAATACGGGCTGACCGGGTACCTGTGGACCGGGGACATCACGCGTGCGCTGCGGTTTTCGGACGCGCTCGATGCCGGGATGATCTGGGTCAACTCGGAAAACACCCGCCACCTACCCACGCCCTTCGGCGGCATGAAAGCCAGCGGGGTGGGCCGCGACGGTGGCGACTGGTCCTTCGATTTCTACATGGAAACCAAGAACATCGCCTTCGCCATGACCGACCATTCTATTCCCAAACTGGGGAGCTGACTGATGCCTTTGCCCGAAGCTGAACTCAATCCGCCGTTCAATGTGATCCGGCTAAGCCACGTGGAACTGGGGGTCGCGAACCTCGACCGGGCACGCGACTATTACGTGGATATGTTGGGGCTGCAGGTGAGCGCGGAAAGCGACGGCGCGCTCTACCTGCGGGCCATGGAAGAACGCGGCCACCACTGCGTAATTCTGCGGCAGGGCAAGCCCGAGGTTGCGGTCTGCGGCTTTAAGGTCTTCGCCGAGGCCGATCTTGACCTAGCGGCCAAATGGTTCAGCAATCTGGGCCACCACGTGTCTTGGGTCGAGCGGCCGTTTATGGGCCGGGTGCTGCGGACCCATGACCACGCGGGCATGCCGATTGAGTTTTATGCCACCATGGAGCGGCTGCCCTCAATCATGCAGAAATACGCGCTTTACCGGGGTGTAAAGCCCCTGCGCATAGACCACTTCAACTTTTTCAGCCCGGATGTTGATGCGTCTGTGGGGTTTTGGAACTCCATGGGGTTTCGCACAACCGAATACACCGAGGACGCCGAAACCGGGCGTATCTGGGCCGCGTGGATGCAGCGCAAAGGCGGCGTCCATGACGTGGCGTTTACCAACGGGATCGGGCCGCGGCTGCACCATTTGGCGTTCTGGACAGCCCATCCGCTGAACATCATCGACCTTTTGGATCAGATGAGCACGACCGGATATGTATCACATATCGAACGCGGACCGGGCCGTCACGGTATTTCAAATGCGTTTTTCTTGTATATTCGCGATGATGACGGGCACCGAACCGAGATCTACTGCTCGGATTACCAAACGCTTGACCCCGATCACGAGCCAATCAAATGGGATCTCAAAGACCCCCAGCGGCAGACGCTTTGGGGCGCACCTGCGCCGCGGTCCTGGTTTGAAGAGGGCAGTCTGTTGCACGGGATTATCCCGCAGGAGCCGGTGTTAAAAGCGCAGCCCATAGTGGCACCTTAGGGACCGGCCGTCTCAAGCTTTTGTGACGGAGCGCGCAAACGCTCTTGCCCGGTTCCGTGCCTGCGGGCTACCCATACATGACGACAGGGGAGACGCATTATGCAACGTCGCATTTTTTTGGCCGCTGGGAGCGCCGCTTTGGCATCACCACAGGTGGTCCGTGCTTTCGACGATACCATCGCTCGCGAACCCGCCGTGCCCGAGTACTTAACGCCAAAAGTGGTGCGCATCAGCGGAACTGCGGGCCCCAACGAGGTGCACGTGATCCCGGATGTCTTCTCGCTTTTCCTGACCCAGGCCGACCCGCGCCAGGCAATCCGTTACTACGTGGGGGTGGGGCGCGACAGCCTTTACGAATCGGGTACGTTTTTCGTGGGAGCCAAAAAAGAGTGGCCCAGTTGGCGCCCGACTGACGACATGATCGCCCGTGACCCCGGCAGCTACAAACGCTTCGAAGACGGCATGCCCGGCGGGCCGTCAAACCCCCTGGGTGCCCGGGCGCTCTACCTCTTTTACCCAGGCGGCGGCGATAGCTTCCTGCGTATCCACGGCACCAACCTACCAAAAACCATCGGTTTTGATGTCTCAAACGGTTGCGCGCGGCTTGTAAATCGCCACGCGGTAGACCTCTACAATCGCGTGGCGCTGGGGTCTAAGGTGGTGTTGCACCCGAAAGGTATCATGCCCAAACAGCCGATAGTACGGGTTGTGCCCCAGGGTTAAACCTTAACCTTTCATTTGCAATGTTCGATTAATGTTCTTATTTAAGAGCGCAATATTCATTGCGCCCTGGGTGCACCTGACGCAATATTGAGGGTATGAGCAGTCAAGCATCACAAGATTTGGCCCTTTTCCTGGGGAACGACCGGTTTGGGTGCGTTATGGCCGACCCGCCGTGGCGTTTTACCAATCGTACGGGCAAGGTCGCGCCGGAGCATAAGCGCCTGGCGCGCTATCCGACGATGACGCTTGAAGATATCTGCGCGCTTCCGGTGGCCGACCATATGCAAGATCGTGCGCACTGCTACATCTGGGTGCCGAACGCGCTGTTGCCGGAGGGGCTGCAGGTGCTGTCCGCCTGGGGTTTTGAATACAAGTCGAACATTATCTGGCATAAAATCCGCAAAGATGGCGGGTCCGATGGGCGCGGCGTCGGGTTTTACTTCCGCAATGTGACCGAGGTGCTCTTGTTTGGCACCCGGGGCAAAAACGTGCGCACACTGCCGCCCGGGCGGCGCCAGGTGAACATGATGCAGACCCGTAAGCGCGAGCATTCGCGCAAGCCGGACGAACAGTACGATCTGATCGAAGGCTGCTCCTGGGGTCCTTACCTGGAGCTTTTTGGCCGCGGCGTCCGCGACGGCTGGGCGGTCTGGGGCAACCAGGCCGACACGGACTATAAGCCCGACTGGAAGACTTACAGCTACAATTCCGGCATGGCGGCCGAATAGTCTCGCACGCAGCCCACCGGCAAACCGATCATCAAAAGCGGGCAGGGGTTGCCCACCCCGCGGGCCACCCGCGTGGCAAGCTTTTCCCAGTGGGTGGTGGCCTGCCCGTATTTGTCGGCCACAAATGACCGCGCGAAGGCGTCTGCAAAGCCCGCCCCCTGGGCCAGGTCCCGGGCCAATTGGCTGCG
>JBCCMR010000295.1:0-3754 GCA_039026255.1 Pseudomonadota bacterium | reverse complement strand
GCCCGGGCATCATTACCCCTGAGGCGTGCAAGATCGGAATTATGCCCGGCCACATCCACAAGCGCGGCTCCGTGGGCGTGGTCAGCCGGTCGGGGACGCTGACCTACGAAGCCGTGGGCCAGACCACCGCCGCGGGCTTGGGCCAGTCGACCTGCATCGGCATCGGTGGGGACCCGATCAAAGGGACCGAGCACATCGACGCGCTCGACCTGCTGCTGGGTGACGACGAAACCCAAGCGATCATCATGATCGGCGAAATTGGTGGCAGCGCCGAGGAGGAGGCCGCGCAATTTCTGACCGACCAGGCCAAAGCCGGGCGCAAAAAGCCCGTGGCCGGGTTCATCGCCGGACGCACGGCCCCCCCGGGGCGGCGCATGGGCCACGCGGGCGCGATTGTGTCCGGGGGCCAAGGCGGCGCCGAAGACAAGATCGAAGCGATGCGCCAGGCAGATATCGTGGTGGCCGAAAGCCCCGCGGGCTTGGGCGAAGCGGTGCTGAAGGCGATTGGCTGAAAGTGGGCATTTAACAAAGGGCGGCTGATGGCCGGCAACGAATCAAAGTGCAACACCCGAGGAGGAAATGAGCGCTAGGCGCAAAATCCCCTGGCCCCAAACGGGGCAGCGCGGTCAAAGTTCAGCCGAGGTGCGTAACGCGGGCACAAGATCCGCGTGCGCCCGAGGACGAGCAATCAGAGGCCGCACCGCCCGCCCGACGGGATCGGCCCGACCCCGGAGGCAGGCAATGACCCTTGTGTCGCACGATCACCGTTTCATTTTTCTAAAGACCCAAAAGACCGCGGGCACCGCGCTTGAAATGGCCCTGGAGCCGTTTTGCGCCCCCCCGGGCCACAAGCCCAAACACTGGACCCAGGCGCGGGTGTCGGCGCATGGCATTATCGGGGCTCGCGGGCTTAACGTGGTGGACGACGACACCGCTTGGTTTGGACACCAACCCGCCGCCGATATCCGTGCGGCCTTGGGGGATAATACTTTTGACCGCTACACAAAGCTCACCGTCTTGCGGAACCCCTTCGACAAAGTGATCAGCTGGTTTCATTGGAAGCGCGACAAAAGCGGAAAGGCGCTTAAGCATGAAACCCGCGACGAGACCATCGCTGCGTTTCGGCGCAGCCTGCGTCAAGTGCACCGCGGCGGCGCGCTGACGCGGTTTGCAGCGCTGGACTGGGACGTGTGCGCCATTGACGGTGACCTAGTCCTTGACCGTGTTTTGCGCACCGAAACGCTGCCCTATGACCTGTGGTCGTTTGCCCATGACCGGCGCCTTGATCCAGCACGGCTCTGCATGGAGCAGCCAAAGACCGCTGCACGGGCGCGCGATACAATTACGGTGCCCGACTACTATGACGCGCGCAGCGAACGCATCGTACACGACGCTTTCGCCTGGGTGTTTGAAATCGGGGACTATTCGCGCCAGGCGGCGGACGCCGGGCGGGCAACGGAAACCCTGGCGACAGCAAGCGCCATGGCGGTGGCAGCGGAGTGATGTAATGGGCGCAACGATATTCTGCTTTTCCCGTGCGTTGCGCCTGTTCCTTGTTGGAGCAATTCTTTGGGCATGCGCGATAGGCGGCGCCCAAGCCGGGGAGTTCGGGCCGCTCGAGGGTTGGACCTTCGGCACCGGCAAAGGGCCCACGGTCGTGGTTGTGCACGAAGGCCACGGGCCCAAGCCCTTTCTGGGTTGGTCCGAACGGCTGGCTAAGCAGTTCCCCAGCGCTACGGTGATCGCGATATTGCGCCCCGGCTTTCGCATGGGCGGCAAACAGAGCCCGGGCAACCGCACCTTCCGCGACCACCTAACCCGCGAGAACAACGCCATGCTGGCCGAGGCGCTCAAGGCCGCCAAGGCGCGCCACGGCAATCGGCGACTGATTGCGGTGGGGCAGTACGACGGGGCGCTTCAGGTCGGAACGATCATCGGCACCTTCCCGGGCATCGTCGATCACGCTATCCTCGTCAGTTGCCCTTGCGACCTGCCGCGCTGGCGCATCCAGCGCAAAAAAATCAACAACTGGACCAGCAGCCAGTCCCCCCACGATTATGTGCGCCAGATCCCATCCAGCACGCGCATTCACATGATCGGTGGCGCTCGGGACGGGTTTATCCCAGTCACCCATGTGCGCCGCCATGCCAAGCTGCTGAAAAAGGCGGGTAAAAACGTAAAATTGACGGTCGTGCCCCGGGTCGGCTTCAAGCTTGCCCAGCTAGAGCCAACAATCAACGCAGCTATCGCCGAGGCGATGAGATGACCTTTTTCGGCGGGCAAAACTCTCCGTGCTGCCACGGCATCCGAACCCGGGCGACACGGTCCCGTTACCGGGGGTTGCGCCCGGGTCTGGCATCGTTATTTGCTGGGCCGATGGGGAGAGTTTCAGTCGCAATCGCAGCCTGCGCGATGCTATCGGCGTGTCTAGGTGATGTCCGTTCGGGCGCGCCCGCGGCAAGCGCGCCACCGGTAGATGCGTCGCTTGACGCCACCACCGGTGTTGCGCGGCATGCGCTGATATCTGTCACTGGCAACCCTGACCTGATCTTGGTGGTCTACCGATCCGATCTCATTGATGCGGTCGAGAAGGCCGCCATGCCCGCGCGGCTTTGCACTCGGGCCAATATGGCCGTGAAGAACACCCGCGAACGCGTGCCCTATGACCCTGCCGCCTACCCGCCAGGTACCCGCCTGATGTTTGTCGAATGCGCCTAAGCTGCCTGCGCCGAAAGGAAAGCCAATGACCGAACAGCCCTCCAACGACCAATTCCACGGCTCCTCATTTCTACAGGGGCACAATGCCGAATACGTCGAGCAGCTTTACGCCCGGTGGGCCCGCGACCCGGCCGCGGTAGATGCGGGCTGGGCGGACTTCTTCCGCGCTATGGGCGATGCGGGCCCCGACGTCACCGCCGAAGCCGACGGCCCGTCCTGGGCGCGTCCGGATTGGCCGCCGCAGCCTAGCGATGAACTCACTGCCGCGCTTGATGGTCAATGGGCCGACAACCCCGTAAAAAAAGCCGAAAAGATCAAAGCCAAAGCCGCAGACAAGGGCGTCGAGATGTCCGAGGCGCAGGTGCGTCAGGCGGTGCTCGACAGTGTGCGGGCGCTTATGCTGATCCGCGCCCACCGCATCGTGGGCCACTTGGCCGCCGACGTAGACCCCTTGGGCATGCGCAACGCCGGCCCCATGCCCGAGCTTGAGCCCAAAAACTACGGCTTCAACGACGCCGACATGGATCGGCCGATCTTTCTCGACAATGTGCTCGGGCTTGAAACCGCGACCATGCGCGAAATCCTCGACATCGTGCGGCGCACCTACTGCGGCACCTTCGCGCTCCAGTACATGCACATCTCAAACGCCGAAGAGGCCGGTTGGCTGAAGGAGCGGATCGAGGGCTACGGCAAGGAGATCCAGTTCACCCAGAACGGCCGCCGGGCGATTTTGAACAAGCTCGTCCAGGCCGAGGGCTTCGAAAAGTTCCTGCACGTCAAATACCAGGGCACCAAGCGTTTCGGCCTGGACGGCGGCGAGGCGCTGATCCCGGCGATGGAGCAGATCATCAAGCGCGGCGGCGCGCTGGGCGCCAACGAGATCGTCATCGGCATGCCGCACCGCGGCCGGCTGAATGTGCTGGCCAACGTGATGGCCAAGCCCTATCGCGCCATCTTTAACGAGTTCCAGGGCGGCAGCTTCAAGCCCGAGGACGTCGATGGCTCGGGCGACGTGAAGTACCACCTGGGCGCCTCG
>JBCCMR010000294.1:0-3888 GCA_039026255.1 Pseudomonadota bacterium | reverse complement strand
TGGAACGGCAGCCAAGCCACCCTAGAAAGCCCCGAACCCCTGGCCATCCCCGCCCAGTAGCGCAGAGATTACCCGAACTTCGGGCGCGTCTAGCTCACCAACCCAAGCGTGTGCTGAAGCCTCAGCGCAGTGAGTATTTGGACAAAAAAGAAGGCCGGACCAATGGGCCCCCGGCGGCAGCAGTGCAAAAGCGGAAACGCGCAAAAGTTCCCGCGAACCCGGATCATAAAAGCGCGCCGCTGTGTCCGCACGACGCCTGTTGCAGACAAGCACGCCGCGTCTAAAAAGTCAGCTGTTTCAAACCACCCCGCGCCCTGCCCAGGGGATGACAGGCCGTTTCTTCTTCTCTGCACAAATACTCAAGGCGCACCGCTTCCGCGCCCGCAGCGCTAGCAAACCAGGCGGCGCGCTCGCGTTAGTGCTCGATTTCGGCTTCTGCCACAAAGAGGTTTGCCCAGGCGCGCTCGATCAGGTCCACGGACATTCGGTGCGGTAAATCTTGGTAGTCGCAGATCGCCTTCATTTGGCTGATCAGGAAAGGCGCGTGGTAAGCGGCATAGGTGTTTTCCACCTGGGGGTAGAGCTTTGAGAACAGGTGGATCAGCACCGCCTCGTCGAGCGGCATTTTCATGGCCTTCGACACCACAGCGTATATTTGGATCATTTCGTCCCGCGATGGGCGGTCCACCAGCACCTTAAAGTATATTCGCCGCAGGGCCGCGCCGTCGAAAATTTGCGCCGGATGGAAGTTCGTCGAAAAGATCACCAGCGTGTCAAAGGGCACCAGAAACTTCTCCCCCGACTGGAGCGATAAGATATCGTCGCCCCCCTCCATGGGAACGATCCACCGGTTGATCAGCGCCTGGGGTGGCTCCGCCTGACGCCCCAGGTCGTCCACGATGAAAACGCCGCCCGTGGCCTTTAGCTGTAGGGGCGCCTGGTAGGTTTTTGAGTTCACGTTGTAGTTCAATTCCAGCATGGACAGCGTTAGCTCCCCCCCGGTGATCACCGAGGGCCGGTTGCAAAGCACATAGCGGGGGTCGAACTGCATCCCGGTTCGGCGAAGGGAATTGGGGTCAAGCATGCTTTCGGTGGCTTCCCCGTGGACAATCGGATCATAGACCGAGATGACCTGGCTGTTATACTCCAATACCTTAGGCACAAAGATCCGGTCGCCCAAGGCGTCGCGGATGCCATTGGAGATCGATGATTTCCCATTTCCCGGCGGTCCGTACATCAGGATCGATTTGCCCGAATTCACCGCGGGCCCCAATTGATCTAAAAGCCCGCCGGGCACCACTAAGTTGCCCATCCCGGCCTTCAGCGCGCTTTCGGTGATGCCTACGTCCTTGATCGATTGCAGCTTCACCTGTTCTTTGTAGTGGTCGAGCGGGATCGGCAGGCTGCCGAAGTATTCCGACTGGGCCAAGGCGTCGAGCGCCCGGCTCTTGCCGCTTTCGCTCATCTGGTAACGCATGGTGCCGTCGCGGGTCTGGCCCACCACCTCAATGAGGTTCTGCGCCCGGGCCATTTCGATCAGTTCGAGCGCCACCGGCGTGGCGCAGCTCAGCGTTGCTTCCACCTCGGGCGCGGTCGAGACATTCTTGCGGAACATAGACTTGATCAGGATGTCCCGGGCGAACACGGGGTTGAGCCCGGTTGCCCCCAGGTTCATTGGGGTCTGCGGCAGGTTGGGGACCCGTGTCTGCATGTTCATGTTGTCACCACTCGTCTTTTTTGGACCCTGGCGGGCCTGCGCGTGCCTTGCCCGGGCTGCCGCGCATTCCTGTTTGTGCGCCCCCTCGAATCGTGGGACCGTTGCGTTAAAATGAGCAGCCAAAAGGGGCAGTAACGTGGCGCGATTGTTCGGACTTTGGTACGCTTTAGCGCTCATTCTTGGGCTTTCGGCCCTGTCGCTTTTGCGCACAAACGACGGTGCGGTGCTCTTGATGTCCTTCGCCGGCGATGCCGTTCACATGGCCCAGATCGCCACGCGCATGACCATAGGCGACGTGCCTGGCCAGGATTTTCTTACCCCGCTCGGGCCCGCCGCGGTATGGCCGATTGTCTGGTTTATGCGCGAAGCGGGCTGGCCGCTGGGGCTGGCTTTTGCCTATGCGCCGGTGATGTTTTGCGCGGCAATGATGCCTGCGGTTTGGTGGTTCGGTTGGACGCGGCTCCCGGCGGCGGCGGCGCTGGCGTTCGGTTTGGCGGTAATCGTGCTTATGCTGTCGTTTCTGCACGGCGGGCTCAAGCCCACGGTGACGGCCAGCATGTACTATAACAACTGGGGGTGGGCGTTGTCGCTTTTGGCGGTGGTGGCCGGGCTAACCCCCGGCGGGCGCGACCGGCGGGCGGTGGCGGCCACGCTGGGTGTCAGTTGCGCGCTTCTGGCGCTCATCAAGGCGCCCTTTGCGGTCTATCTGGTGCCCGTTCTTGTGCTTGGCCTTGCGACGGCCCGGCGGGGCCGCGAATTGGCCGGGGCGGCGGCGATCGGGGTCGCCACGCTGGCGGTGCTCACCTGGCCGTTCGGCGGGGTCAGCTATTGGCAGGGGTATGTGGGCGATCTGATCTTTGTGGCGACGGCCCCGGTACGGTCGAGCCCAGGTGCCGATCTTTTGACGCTTGCGGTGTCGCCCCAGCATCTGCCCGGGGTGCTGGCGGTCTTGGCGGCGGCGCTGTTTTTGCGCCAGGGGGCCGACAACCGGGGCGCGGCCCTAGTTCTGGCGCTGGGCGCAGCGGGGGTGGCAACCGCCCAGCAGAATTGGCAAAACGACCCCCACTGGATGCTTGGCGCGGGTCTTTTGATCTGGGTGCTGGCGCGGGGTGTGACGGTCTATAACGGTTTCGGCTGGCATCTGGGCGGCGCGCTTCGCTGGTCCGCGGCGGTGCTTTTTGCCCTGGCGGCGCCTGCCTTTTACGCCCAGTTCCAGTCGCTTCTGGTGCACCGGGGGCTCGATCCGTCGGGGTACGTGGCGCTTATTCCCGGGGATAACACGCTCCTAATCCGCAGTTCCGCTGCGCGACCGCCGCTTGCGGCCCGGGCCTACGGTGTGGATGGGCCCGCGTCGGACACCGGGCCCTTTGGTCTTACCCTAGATAGCTGCGAACAGACGCGCGGCCTGGCCGAGACCCTGCGCGCCACTGGGCGCGCACTGGATGCGCGTGCCGACACCGTCGGGCGCTCGGTGCTCTATGCCGATTGGGTAAATGCGGTTTGGCTTTATTCGAATACGGCCCGCCTGCCGGGGGGCGCGCCTTGGTACTATGGCGGTGCGCCCGGCGCTGACGCGGTGGAGCTTTTGGTGGTGCCGCGTTGCCCGATGGGTCCGCGCATCCGCGCGATGGTCCTGCGCGAGCTTGCTGCCAACGGCGCGCAGTTTGAGACGGTCGAAGAGACGCCACTTTTCACGCTTTTGCGGCGTGTGCCAGGGTCGTGAGCCGCTGGATAAAGCCGACAGGCCAGGGGGTTGGCCGCCCCTATTTCTCGATCCCGTTGTAGAAGTCGAACATTTCAAGCGGCAAGAGTTCAAACACAATCACACCCGCGCAGACCAGCCAAATAAAGACGCTGGCGATGGTCACAATGAACGCTTTGCGCCGCAGATTGGGGTTTGCCGGTGCGGACCCCGACGTGCCCGGCACCACCTCGCCTTGTTCGTCTTGGGTTTCTAGGTTCATGGGCAACACTACAAACAGCACCAAAAACCAGATGATGGCGTAAAGAACCAGCGCGGCGCCGACGGTCATACCTGCTCCAACTCTACGAGGGTGCCGGTAAAGTCCTTGGGGTGCAGGAAAAGCACCGGTTTGCCGTGGGCTCCGATCTTGGGTTCGCCGGTGCCCAACACGCGGGCGCCGCTGGCGCGGAGGGTGTCGCGGGCGGCG
>JBCCMR010000293.1:0-3904 GCA_039026255.1 Pseudomonadota bacterium | reverse complement strand
CTTCCTCTTTGATCCCGACAGCGACGACGACTTGAAATTAGCCAAATCGCTCACCCACCGGATGAACGAACGGGCGCTGGCGCTCGGCGGCACGGTCACCGGCGAACACGGCATCGGCGTGGGCAAGATGAAATACCTGGCCGCCGAACACGGCGAAGCGGTCAGCGTGATGGCCGCAGTGAAACAGGCGCTCGACCCCCAGGGGATCATGAACCCCGGCAAAATTCTGGCGCAGAATTAGGGCGCCGACACGCAGCAGCAGCCCAAACCGCGGCAAATCCGGCGGATTTTCCCCATTCTGCTCTGCTTAAATACTCAAAGTCGGCGGCTGCCACACATGCGCGAATGGCGAACTTGGTCCCGTCGAACGGGCCGTGCCCGCCAAGCGACGGATCAGGGCAGAACGACGATATTACCCGTGTGCGCCTTCGCGATGAAGGCTTTTTGGGCGGCAACTAGTTCGCTCAGCGGGTAGGTAGCGGCCAAAGCCGGGCGCACCTCGCCCGCTTCGATGTAGCGCACAAGGTTCTCTGTCACGTGGGGTTCAATAACCGTGGAGCCGTGGAAGGTCAGATCGTTGAGATAAAATGTACGCAAGTCAAGCGACACAAGCGGCCCCGCAATCGCCCCCGAAGCCACATAGCGTCCGCCTCGGGCCAGCGCGTCAATGAGCGTGCCAAAATAGGCGCCCCCCACGATATCAGCCACCACCGTCACTTGTTCGTGGCCAGTTGCCTTCCGCAGCGCCGCGGGCAGGTCCTGCGGTGCCCGGGGCAGCAGCGCTGTAGGGCCCAAGGCCTCCACGGCATCGTGTTTCTCCGATGACGCCATGGCAATCGTCTCACAGCCCCGGCGATTGGCCAACTGGATCAGCGCGGAACCCACGCCCCCCGATGCCCCAGTGATCAATACCCGATCACCCGGTCCCGCCCATACCCTGTCAAGCATTCCTTCGGCTGTGGAGTAAGAACACGAAAACGTGGCGAGTTCGGCGTCGCTGAGCGCACTGTTCACCGCAAGCGCGTTGCGGCTGTCGATGACGGCATATTGGGCAAAACCGCCATGCACCTCGGACCCAAAATAAAGCACCCCTTCCCGCCTAAGCGGCGCATCCCAGTCGCGCAGCCAATTGTCGGTAATCACCCGATGGCCGATGCGGCCAGCATCAACGCCGTCGCCCACTCCAACGATGTGCCCGCATACATCGGCCCCTTGGATATGGGGAAATCGCAGACCGCCCCCGCCCCAGGTTCCATCGCCCGCCGCATCCGCGTCATAGGGACCACCCGATGTGGCCTCCGTGACCGACTTCGAATACCAGCCCGACCGGGTGTTGACGTCTGTATTGTTGAGCCCACAGGCCGCCACGCGGATCAGCACTTGACCGGGGGCCGGGCTCGGCGTGGGAAAGTCCGTGCGCCATTCGTATTTGTCGAAATCGCCCACGCCGGTCAGGACCATCGCAGCCATGGTTTTTGGGATGTCGGCGGGGTTGGCGGGCTGGGTCATAGGCGGGGTCCGAGCACTGGTTTCAAATTCCCCTTAGCTATAGGCGAAAGCTCGGGCAATACGCCCCATTAACGGCTTTCGACGATTTCAGCGCAATCAGGTCCCGGTGAGATCAGAGAATGGCGTCTCCTAGGTCAAAGCTCTCTGGCGCCACGTTGCGCAGGGTCACCGTTCCGCCGGTGAAATTGACCACCACATCCCCGTTGCCGTCGACCGTTTCGGTCACCGGCCCCGGCGCTAAGATCTCCAGGCGGTCGACGTTTTCCCAGTCCCGCAGGATATCGTCGCCCGCGTTGGTGTCGAACACAAAAATATCCGCACCGGTCCCGCCAAAGAGCACATCGTTGCCTTGTCCGCCTTCGAGTATGTCGTCGCGCCGTCCGCCGCGTAATTGGTCGCGCCCTGCGCCGCCCGAAAGTGTATCGGCGCCGTCGCCGCCCACCACCCGGTCGCGGCCAAGCCCGCCTGACAGGTCGTCGCGGCCGTTGCCGCCGTAGATTTCGTCATCGTCTTTGCCCCCGTGCAGACTGTCAGCCCGGCGCCCGCCAAAGAGCTTGTCTTCCCCGTCGCCGGCAAAAAAGATGTCGCCCCCGAATAGCCCATCGAACGTGTTGTCACCCGCCATATTGATCGTAGCACCCGAGCTGCTGGTTTGGGTGGCGCGCAATGTATCATTGGTACTGTTGCCCAGGAATTCCCAGTCTAGCTGCATCATCGCTAGGTCCAGCGCCTGGGGGTCCGGGTCCGCAGCCAGCGCCGCAAGCGTTGCCGCATCAAGCCCCAGATCCGAATGATCGAACGTAAACCCAGGAAACAGAAACGAATTGATCGCGTCGATTGTGCCGCCGGTGAGCGCCGTACGACCGTTCACCTGTCCTGTAGTCAGACCGGTGCCAGTCACGGTCAACGTATAGAAATTAAACTGAAACTCGACCGACGCGCCCGAACCGGACACGTAATCAGCCTCGGTATAAAGTGCTTGTATAAATAACAGCGCCGCGGCCGGGTCGCCGTTGAAACCTTCGGAATACGTAAACTTTGGCATAAGCTGTCCCTCCCAATGAATGATCGTAGGCTACACGCAGGGGTTGCCCATGTCATGGGCAATTGGCACGTAAGACACAAAACCCTCACGATCGGAAGGAGACCGTCCTTGGATAGCAAATTTGACCTGGGTCTGGCCCAGCGCAAGGCCACGCTGGGGGCCGAATATGTGGAGAAAAACCTTGCCGCGGCCGATGACTTCACGCGCCCTTTCCAAGAGGCTATGACCGAATGGTGTTGGGGTTTCGGCTGGGGGGACGAGGCGATCGACGCCAAGACCCGCTCAATGATGAACCTGGCCATGATCGGAGCCCTCGGCAAGATGCACGAATGGGAACTGCACTGCCGCGGGGCGCTCAACAACGGCGTCACCAAAGAGGAAATCCGCGCCATCATCCACGTAGTGGGCATCTACTGCGGGGTGCCCCAAGCGCTGGAGTGCTTCCGGAGCGCCCGCAAAGTGCTCGAAGAGGCGGGCGAACTCTGACGGCGGCGAGCCCATGGACCTGATCCTCCATATCGGCACGCCAAAGACCGGCACCACCTCGATCCAGGGGCTTCTGGCGAAGAACCGCGCGCTTTTGGCGGACCGCGGCGTGCTTGTCCCCAAGTGCTTTGAACGCCGCGCCATGCACGAGATTGCGATGGCCTTCCGAGCGCCCGGGTGGCCCAACAATGAGTTTGCCCAGGGCCTAGGGTGGGGTCGCGAAGAGGACCGCGCCCCCTGGCAAGCGGCGTTTCGGGACCGGCTAAGCGACGAACTGGCGCGAAGCGGTGCCAAAACCGTGATCATATCTAGCGAATTTCTAGTGTCGCGCTTCATGGTGGCCGAAGAGCCTGCGGCGCTTGCTGCTTGGCTACGGCCTCGCTTTGACCGGATTACAGTGCTTGTCTACCTGCGCGACCCGGTGCGCACCTTTGTCAGCCGCATGTCCACGGGGCTCAAGGTCGGCGACGTGGTGGCGATGCCCGCCCCCGGCCCGGTGGCCAGCGCCCGCGCCTGGCGCGCGGCTTGTATCAATAGCCTTCAGGGGGACGCCATGCGCGGCGATCTGGCGGGCGACGGGCCGATTTACCACTGGCTCGACTACGGCACGGTGCTAGAGATGTGGTCGGACGCCTTTGGGCGCGACGCGGTGGTGCCGGTGGCTTTCCACCGCGATCACTTGGAAGGGGGCGACGCGGTTACTGATTTTCTGGCCCGGGCTGGATTGGACGCGGACGGGCTAACGCGGCACGCGGACCGCAATGCCACGCTGAGTGTGGAGGCAGCAGCGGTTCTGATGGCCTTGAACCGAGCTTTTCCCGCCTTTGAAGAGGCGCAAGACCCCGACGCGGCCGCGGCCCCGGT
>JBCCMR010000292.1:0-3916 GCA_039026255.1 Pseudomonadota bacterium | reverse complement strand
CTTCCGATGAAGCTTACGTCCGGGGGCGGAGTGCTCAGCAGGCTAAAGAGTACGTCGAGCGTTTCCGCAAAACCGGTGGAGCCGTGGGAGAAGGTCGCAGTCATTAATAATGCAGCCCCCGCCAGGGCGGGAGCCGTCCTTTAAATCTAGGGGTGCCCGAATAGGGCGGCAGCAGAAGGGCAGAAACAAAGGATCCGTCCTTTCAAGGCTAAGTTGGGCAAAGCGGCCCGGGAGTCACGGAAAATATGGCGGTTTCTAGCGCAGGTAGTGGCTTTTTTGTGGCAAGCGCCCGATTGACGCCGAAACCGCGACGCTGGGTTTCTCCGCGGTGGACAATCTGTCCCTACCCCAATCCCATTTGACGCCCCTGCCCCCCTGGCCTAGACCCCCTGCGACGCGACAGGAAACCCCCCATGGCCCCCGATACCCCCCGTTCGTTCCAAGAGATCATCCTGAGGCTGCAAAGCTACTGGGCGGCCCAGGGCTGCGCGGTGATGCAGCCCTACGACATGGAGGTAGGGGCCGGTACGTTTCACCCGGCGACAACGCTGCGCGCGCTTGGCCCTGGGGCCTGGGCAGCGGCCTATGTGCAGCCGTCCCGGCGCCCCACAGACGGCCGATATGGGGAAAATCCTAACCGCCTGCAACACTACTACCAGTACCAGGTTCTCATCAAACCCAGCCCGCCGGATCTGCAAGACCTCTACCTAGGTTCGTTGACGGCCATCGGCGTGGACATGACGCTCCACGATATCCGCTTTGTGGAGGACGACTGGGAAAGCCCCACCCTGGGCGCTTGGGGCCTTGGGTGGGAGGTCTGGTGCGATGGCATGGAAGTCAGCCAGTTCACATATTTCCAACAGGTCGGCGGCCACGACTGCCGCCCGGTGTCGGGGGAACTGACCTATGGGCTGGAGCGGTTGGCCATGTATGTGCTGGGCATCGACCATGTGATGGAGATGCCCTTCAACAGTCCGGACGCGCCTATCGCGCTGACCTACGGCGATGTGTTCCGCCAGACCGAACAGGAATACAGCCGTTGGAATTTCGACGTGGCCGATACTGCGACGCTCTTTCAGCATTTCCAGGACGCCGAGGGGGAGTGCGCACGCATCCTCGACGCCCCGGCGGAAGACCCCATAACCGGAGGGCGCATCGTCATGGCGCACCCGGCCTATGACCAGTGCATCAAAGCCAGCCATATCTTTAACCTTCTCGACGCCCGCGGCGTAATCTCAGTCACGGAGCGGCAGGCCTATATCGGCCGGGTGCGGGCGCTGGCCAAGCGTTGCGCCGACGCCTTTGTGGCCACCCCCGCCGGGGGCCACACCCCATGAGCGGACGGGTTCTGGTGTCAATCCTTTTGGCCATCGCTGCGGTGGCGGGAGCCGGGCTTTGGTATACGACGCAGTACCTTTATTACGAGACGGTGACCGATGTGGACACGGTCACCGTGGCCGGCGACGCGCGGCCCGTGCGCGACTACCAAGGCATCGACGCCGACAGCTCCCCGCTCAAGTTACGCGCCTGCTTTCGAGTGGACTGGGATTACGCGGCGGCGCGCGAAGGCTACTCTTCGGCAGAGCCCCTGACCGCACCGTCCTGGTTCAACTGCTTTGACGCGCGCACCATCGCCCAGGACCTAGCAGCAGGCCGTGCCCGGGTGCTGACCGCAGAGGAAAACGACCCCTACGGTTTTACCACCTATATCGCCCAATACCCCGACGGGCGCGCATTCCTCTGGCGCCAGATCAACGCCTGCGGCGCTGCGGCCTTCGACGGCGAAGATGTGCCCGAAGGCTGCCCCGACCCCGCCCGGGGGGCGGCGCTGGCAGGCACCCAGGTGGCATCCGCGGCGGGAGTTGCGGCAGTGGCGGTGCAGTCGGACGCGCCCGCGCCCGAAGCGGTAACGCTGACCATGGTGCCCGCGACCGGCGGCCCGCCCGAGCCCATACTCGCCGATGACGTAACCCTGCGCGCGGCCCCTTTTGCCGCCTGCTTCACCACACCTCACAGCATCCCTATGCTGACCGAAACCTATTTCGTCGCCGAAAACCCGGTGCCCGCCCCGGCGCCCGACCTGCCCTGCTATAACGCCGCCGCAATCCGCGACGCGCTCAATGCCGGCACAGCTTTGGCCTTCTTGGCGGTGGCCGACGTTGCCCCCGGCACCGATCGCATCATCGCCGTCTTCGACGACGGGCGCGCCCGCGCCTGGCATCAACCGCGAAACTGAGCCCCATGCCTGACCTGCTTCTTGAGCTTTTTTCCGAAGAAATCCCCGCGCGCATGCAGGCGCGGGCCGCTGCCGACCTGGCGCGTCTGGTGACCGAAGGGCTGGCCGCCCAGGGACTGACCCACGGGGCCGCGCAGGGTTTCGCCACGCCCCGGCGGCTTACGCTGCACCTGGCGGATGTGGCCGCAGAAAGCCCAACCAAAGAAGAAGAGCGCCGCGGCCCCCGGGCGGACGCTCCGGAAAAGGCCATCGACGGGTTCTGCCGGGGCGCGGGCGTGGCGCGCGCGGACCTAGTGACCCGCGACACGCCCAAAGGCGCCATGCTCTTTGCCCAGATTACCACCCCCGGCCGCCCGGCAGCCGATATCATCGGCGACGTGGTGCCTGCGGTGGTGCAGTCTTTCCCCTGGCCCAAGTCCATGCGCTGGGGTGCGGGGGATCTACGCTGGGTGCGCCCGCTAACGGCGATCCTGTGCACGCTCGACGGCGTGACTGTCCCCTTCGAGGTGGGCGGCATCTCGGCGGGCGCGGTGACTTTTGGCCACCGCATGCACGCCCCGGGCGCCATCATGCCGGGCGGTTTCGACGACTATAAGGCGCAGCTTCACGCGGCGCATGTGATGCTCGACCCCACTGAGCGCGCAGCATTGATCGAGGATCGCGCCCGGGCCCTTGCCGCGGAGGCCGGGCTCGAACTGATACCCGATCCCGCGCTTTTGGCCGAGGTGACGGGCCTTGTGGAATGGCCGGTGGTCTTGATCGGCCGCATCGAAGACCGCTTTCTTGAGCTGCCGCCGGAGGTGCTTCAGACGTCTATGCGCGAACACCAGAAGTTCTTTTCCCTGCGCAATCCCGCCACCGGGCGCATCGAAGGCTTTGCCACAGTGGCCAATGTGGATACCGCCGACGGCGGCGCCACGATCCTGGCCGGCAACCAGAAGGTCCTGTCGGCGCGGCTCTCGGATGCGGCGTTTTTCTGGGAAAACGACCTGCGCGTGGCGCGCGCAGGCGCGGCCCCCTGGATCGAAGCGCTGGCTGATGTGACCTTCCAACGGGACCTGGGGTCCGAGGCGGCGCGCATCGCGCGTATTGCCGCCCTGGCGCGGACGCTAGCCCCGGAGCTGGGCGCCGACGCGGCCCTGACAGAGGAGGCCGCGCAATTCGCCAAGGCCGACCTGGTGTCGCAAATGGTCTACGAATTCCCCGAACTTCAGGGCCTGATGGGCCGCTACTACGCCCAAGCCGCTGGCAAGCCCGAGGCGGTGGCGCGCGCGGCCCAGGACCACTACGCACCGCTTGGCCCTGCGGACCCGGTGCCCACCGCCCCCGTCAGCGTGGCCGTGGCCCTGGCCGACAAGATCGACAAACTGGCCGGGTTTTGGGCCATCGGCGAAAAGCCAACTGGGTCCAAGGACCCGTTTGCGCTCCGGCGCGCGGCGCTCGGCGTGATCCGGCTGATCCTTGAAAACCGCCTGCGGCTGCCGCTTCTGGCGGTGATCGGCCAGGCCCACGGGGACGCGGACGCGAGCGATCTGTTGGGGTTTGTCCATGACCGTTTGAAGGTCTATCTGCGCGACCGCGGGCTTCCCTATGACGTGATTGACGCAGTGCTCGCCCAGGACGGCGCCGACGACATCGGACGCGTGGTGGCCCGGGCCGAGGCGCTCCGGACCTTTTTGG
>JBCCMR010000291.1:0-3937 GCA_039026255.1 Pseudomonadota bacterium | reverse complement strand
TTTTGCAAAGCGACAGCCAAGCATTTGACCAGTTTATAACCGCCCCCTGGCCCGTGGCCGCCCGCGACAACCTGGGCGAGACACCGCTGGACAGCCCCATCGAGCTTTGGTCGCGCAAGATGCGCAGCTATCTGGCGCTGATGGGCGCGGCGGAGAACGTGCTTCACATCCGCTACGAGGACCTTTTGTCGGATTTCACCGCCCAGATGGACCGCATCGCCGACTATATCCCCGTGGTTGGCGGCGGCTACGGGGCCGTGAACCGGTCGGTGAAGGCGTCTGACAACCTGCGGCTCGAGGACTACCAGCGGCGCTACAAATATCACAAGCTGAAGACCGACTTCAAAAAGCGGGACCTGGAATACATCTACCGCAAGGTCGACGACGACGTGATGGAGGCGTTGGGCTACCGCAAGGTGCTTTGATCAGGCGCGCGCCGCGCCCACCTGTCCGAGCCCCAGCGCCTCAAGCGCCTTTGCCTCGATATCTGCCGCCGAAAGCCCGGCCATTTCGTACATGCGCCCGGGGCTTGCCTGGTCGATGAAGCTGTCGGGCAAAACCATAGACCGGAAGGCCAGCCCTTTGTCGAAGACGCCCGCCTCGGCCAAAAGCTGCGCCACATGGGCGCCAAAGCCGCCCACGGCGCCCTCTTCGACGGTGATCAGCGCCCCGTGATCCCGCGCCAGGCGCAGCACCAGATCGGTGTCCAGCGGTTTGGCAAACCGTGCATCGGCCACCGTGGAACTGATACCCCGGGCGGCCAGCGCCTCGGCCGCTTTCAGGGCCGGGGCCAGGCGGGTGCCAAGGCTTAGGATCGCAAGCTGGCTGCCTTCGCGGACCACACGACCGCGCCCGATGGGCAGCACCTCGCCGCTTTCCGGCAGGTCCACGCCAACCCCTTCCCCCCGCGGGAAACGCACCGCGCTGGGGCGGTCGTCGATGGCCGCAGCGGTGGAAATCATGTGGCAAAGTTCTGCCTCGTCGGCGGCGGCCATGACTACAAAACCCGGCAGCGCCGATAGGTAGCCCACATCGAAACTGCCCGCGTGGGTGGCGCCGTCAGCCCCCACAAGTCCGGCCCGGTCAATGGCAAAGCGCACCGGCAGTCCCTGAATGGCCACGTCATGGACCACCTGGTCATAGCCGCGCTGCAAAAAGGTAGAGTAGATCGCGCAGAACGGTTTCATCCCCCCGGCGGCGAGCCCCGCCGCAAAGGTGACCGCGTGCTGTTCTGCAATGCCCACATCAAACGTGCGTTTGGGGAAACGTTTAGCAAAGGCCGAAAGCCCCGTGCCGTCGGGCATAGCGGCGGTAATGCCGACGATGCGTTCATCCTTTTCCGCCTGCGAAATCAGCGCCTTGGCAAAGACGCCGGTGTAGCTTGGCGCGTTGGGCACCGCCTTGCGCTGCTCGCCCGAAACCACGTCGAACTTCGACACCCCGTGGTAGCGGTCAGCGCTTTTTTCCGCCGGGGCATAGCCCTTTCCCTTCTTGGTGATCGCGTGGATCAGCATCGGGCCCGTGGCGCGCGCCCGCGCGGTGCGCAGCACGTTGAGAAGCTGCTCCATGTCATGACCGTCGATGGGGCCCACATAGGTAAAGCCCAATTCCTCAAAGAGCGTGCCACCTACGGTCATGTGTTTGACCATGTCGCGCGCCCGCTTCGCACCGTCCTGAAGCGGGGGCGGCAGCAGGCTAACTGCCGATTTTGCCGCCGCGCGCAGGTCTTGGTAGGGCTGCCCAGCGTAAAGCCGCGACAGGTAAGCGCTCATGGCGCCGACCGGGGGGGCGATGGACATGTCGTTGTCGTTCAGGATCACAAAAAGCCGCCGACCCAGGGCCCCGGCGTTGTTCATCGCCTCATAGGCCATCCCGGCGCTAAGCGCGCCATCGCCGATAACCGCGATGGCGTCGCCCAGGGACGGGTCCGGCGCCGCGCCCAGGTCGCGGGCCATGGCAAAGCCGAGTGCGGCGGATATCGACGTGCTGGAATGGGCCGCCCCGAACGGGTCGTAGGGGCTTTCGCTGCGTTTGGTAAATCCGCTTAGCCCGTCTTCCTGGCGCAAGGTCCGGATACGGTCACGGCGTCCAGTCAGCACCTTATGGGGGTAACACTGGTGGCCAACGTCCCAGACAAGCCTGTCGCGCGGGGTGTCAAACACCGCATGGAGCGCCACGGTCAGCTCCACCACGCCCAAGCCCGCGCCCAAGTGTCCGCCGGTGACGCTGACCGCTGAGATAACCTCGGCGCGCAGTTCGTCGGCCACCTGGCGCAACTGCCGCTCCGACAGGTCGCGCAGGTCCCCGGGTCCCGAAATGCGGTCCAAGAGAGGGGTCTTGGGTCTGTCGGTCATGCCGGTTACCTATCCCGTTCGATGATGAACCGTGCCACTCCGCGAAGGGGTTCAGCGGCAACGTGCGAATATACCGAAAGCGTGTCGCAGGCTTCGTCCACTAGCAGAGTGGCGCGGGCGCGGGCCCCTTCAAGGCCCAAGAGGCTGACAAACGTCGCTTTTCCCGCCTCTGCGTCCTTTTGCAAACGCTTGCCCACGGCGGCTGCATCGCCGGTTAAATCTATTATGTCGTCTTGGATCTGGAACGCCAAGCCGATGGCCGCGGCGTATGCCGCAAGTGCCCCGCTTTCTTCCCCGGCCAGGCGCGCACCGGACTGGACCGCCCAGCCGATGAGCGCGCCGGTCTTGTTCGCCTGAAGTTCGGTTATTTCGTCCAGGGTCAGGGCCCGGCCCGCGGTTTCGGCGGCAATGTCCTGGGCCTGGCCTGTGACCATGGCCTGGGCCGCATTGGCAAGCGTGAGCACCAGGCGCGCGCGCACCGCATCCGGGCCAGTGGCCGGATCGCCCAACACCTGAAATGCGCAAGTCTGGAGCCCGTCACCGGCCAGGACAGCAGTCGCCTCGTCCCATTTGACATGCACGGTAGGTTGGCCGCGGCGCAGAGCGTCGTCGTCCATACAGGGCAGATCGTCATGCACAAGGCTGTAGGCATGCACCATTTCGATGGCGGCTGCCGCGCGCAGGGCGCGGTCCCGGTCTACGTCGTAGAGCCCCGCCGAAGCCTGGCAAAGGAACCCGCGCAGGCGTTTGCCGCCAGCCATGGCCGCGTGGCGCATAGGCGCTGCCATGGGTCCGGTGCGGGGGAGAAAGCTATCGAGCGCCGCGTCGACCCTGGCCGCCTCTTCGGCCAGGTGGCTGGCAAAGCTCACGGGTCGAACGGCGCTGTACCGGACGGACCGCCGTCCGGGCCTTGGGTGATTTGTTCAACCTTTTCCTCGGCCTCTTTGAGCTTGACCTCGCAATGGGCCTTAAGCGCCGCGCCCCGCTCGTAGAGCTTGATGGCATCTTCCAGGGCCACCTGGCTGCCTTCGAGCCGGGTCACCACCTGTTCGAGTTCGGCCATAGCGGCCTCAAAGCTCAGTTCGCCAACCGGTGTGTCGCTCATGCTGTGTTCCCCCGTTTCATCAACTCGCCCACATGAGCCAGCACCCCCTCGGCGAGCCCCTCCAGGTCATAGCCACCTTCGAGGGTCGATACCACCCGCCCGCCGCACCGGGCATCCGCGAAGTCACAGAGCCGGGCCGTCGCCCGGGCGAAGTCTTCGCCGACCCAATTGACGTTGGCCAGGGGATCGCGGGCGTGGGCGTCAAACCCCGCCGAGATGAAGAGCATCTCGGGCTCGAAATTTTCCAACGCGCGCAAAATGCGGTCTAACGCCCGGTCCAAGTCCGCGCCATCGCTTTCAGGCGCGAGCGGGATGTTAAAGACGTTCCCGTGGGCGCCAGTTTCGGTGCCGAGGCCCGAGCCCGGGTAGAGCGGCATCTGGTGGGTAGAGGCAAAAAAGATCCGTTCATCGTTCCAGACCAGGTCCTGGGTGCCGTTGCCGTGGTGCACGTCAAAGTCGACAATCGCCACCCGGGAGA
>JBCCMR010000290.1:0-3939 GCA_039026255.1 Pseudomonadota bacterium | reverse complement strand
GCCGAGTAGCGGGGCCCAGTAGCCCGTCCACAGGCCCCGGGTCCCCACCCAGGGCGAAAATCTGGTTTTGCACACATTCAACAAAGACATTCCGTGCCGCGGCCGGCGCGGCCCAGATCGATATCGCCAATGCAAAAAAAAGCGCGCGTGCCATGGGGGGGAAGGAGGCACGCGCGCCGGACCCTGTCAAGCAGGGCCCTGGGGGGGACTTGGGCGTCACGACATAGCGCCGGACGCAATCTGGTTGGCGAAGCCGTGGTTGACGTCGCGATGCTGGGCTTCGTCTTCGCGGATAACCAGCACGACATCGCGCAAGACTGCGTCGTCGGGCAATTTCCAGTAGTCTTTGGCGATCTGGGGGGCAGCGACGTTTTCAACATGGCCCGCGTCGATTTCCGCTAGGTACTGAGTGTAGCTGACCACCGCCTCTTCTTCGAGGTACCCAACAACTCGGTGTGCGACCCGCGGAAAAAGGAGGTACAGGAAGAAATACGCATTATAGAAAATAAGCTGCGTCGCCACGATCACCGCGCGCTCAAAGCGGGTGGGCTCGGCGATGTGGATGAACGTCATCAGGTGCATGCGTTCATTGTCGGCTTCATCGATCAGCTCTTTAATCCAGCCCTGGTCATCGCGGATGTGGCGAATGGCCTTGAGGTGCTGTAGCAGCCCGCCGACCATACCGGGTACAGCGGCCACTGTTTCAAGCACAACGGCACGGTGGCCATAGCGGCCCGCGAAAAGCTTATCGGCAAACAGGCGCATGAATTTAACCAAGCGCAATGCAAAGCGGTCCTGCCAGTCGCGCGGCACATGGTGGCGCGGCGTAAACTCGGCGGAAGGTTTGTCGAAGGTATTGTGTTTCATCGTGCGAACTCCACTTCTTTTATGAAATAGGGTCGCGGAGTGGTTTGTGGAGGTCTCAAAACACTATGTCGCAGTCGCGGCATTTATGATGCCGCAGCGCAGCAGATTTTCGCCGCAGGTAGTGCGGCACGGCAGGCCGAGGCCTGGCCAGTGCCCGCCCAAAACGCGCTTAGCGGTGTTCCACGTCTACGTAATTGCGTACCTCATCACCGGTATAAAGCTGGCGCGGGCGGCCAATCTTCATGGTGGGATCGCCGATCATCTCTTTCCACTGGGAAATCCAGCCCACCGTTCGGCTCAGCGCGAAAATGGGCGTGAACATTGAGGTTGGGAAGCCCATGGCCTCTAGAATGATCCCGGAATAGAAATCCACATTCGGGAAGAGCTTTTTCTCGGTAAAGTAAGGATCGTCTAGCGCCTGTTGCTCCAACGCTTTGGCTACCTGCAGCTTCGGGTTGTTTTCTACGCCCAAAAGGTCCAGCACCTCGTCCGCGGACTGTTTCATGACCCGCGCTCGGGGGTCAAAATTCTTGTAAACCCGATGGCCAAAGCCCATTAGCCTGAAAGGGTCGTCCCGATCCTTGGCGCGGGCAATAAATTCTGGGATGCGGTCGACACTACCAATTTCTTCGAGCATCTCCAGGCAAGCCTGGTTCGCACCCCCGTGGGCCGGACCCCAAAGGCAGGCGATCCCCGCAGCGATACACGCAAACGGGTTGGCGCCCGACGACGACGCCAGCCGCACGGTCGAGGTCGACGCGTTCTGTTCGTGGTCGGCGTGGAGCGTGAAGATGCGGTCCATGGCCCGGCTCAGGATCGGGTTGACCACATAGTCTTCGGCAGGCACCGCAAAGCACATGCGCAGGAAGTTCGAGGCGTAGTCGAGATCGTTGCGCGGGTACACAAACGGCTGCCCGACCGAGTATTTATAGGCCCAAGCGGCAATCGTGGGCATTTTCGCAATCAGCCGGATCGAGGCAACTTCGCGCTGCCATTCGTCATTGATATCCGTGCTGTCGTGGTAAAATGCCGACATGGCGCCAACCACGCCCACCATAATCGCCATCGGGTGTGCGTCGCGCCGGAACCCGCGGAAAAAATTCATCATCTGCTCGTGGAGCATAGTGTGATTGGTGACGCGGGCTTCGAAGTCTTCCAACTGCTCCGCGCTAGGAAGCTCGCCGTAAAGAAGAAGGTAGCAGACCTCCAAGTAATGGGATTTTTCCGCCAACTGATCGATCGGGTAACCCCGGTGCAACAGTTCACCTTTATTGCCGTCGATGAAGGTGATCGCGCTGTCACATGCCGCGGTCGAGGTGAAACCCGGATCGTAGGTAAACACTTTCCCTTCGGCGTAAAGCTTGCGGATATCGATCACGTCGGGTCCAGCCGTTGGCGAGTAGATCGGCAGTTCCAGCACGGTGTCGTTGAATTCAAGGCGGGCGGTGCGGGCGGTGTCGGTCATGGAAATCTCCTTCGTATGCCGTGGCTGTCGGCTGGGCAGGGTCGGCGGGACGTGGCCGTCACGCTCAGGTTTCTTGGGCGAAGCTACGGGCGTCCGCCAAGCGCGCCAGGCTCTCGTCCTGGCCAAGTACCGCCATCATGTCAAAGACCGAAGGCGATACCGTGCGTCCGGTCAAGGCAGCGCGTAGGGGCTGCGCGATCTTGCCGAATTTAAGGTCCCGGGTGGCTGCAAACTCGTGCAGTGAGTTTTCCAATCCCTCCCTGGTCCAGGTAGCATGCTGCAATGCAGCGGTCAATTCCTCCAGTATACCAAGGAATACCGAATCCAGCGCCTTGCGTGCCTTCTCGTCGGGTTGAAACGGTCGGCTGCCCAGGGCGAAATAGGCTTTGTCGAGGATATCGCCCAGCGTTTTTGCCCGGTCCGATACCAACGTTATGATTGATTGCAGGGTGGCGCGGTCTTCGGCGGAAAGGGCCCGGCTGGTGGCGGCGCAAAAGTTCGCAAGTTCTTCCAACAGGTCTTCGGGAGCCGCTTTCGCTACCTGATATAGCCCCACATTGTCCAGTTTTTTGAAGTCAAGCCGCGCTGGCGATTTCCCCATGCCCTTGAAGTCAAACCATTCCAGCGCCTGTTCGGTGCTAAAAAGTTCCTCGTTGCCGTGGCTCCATCCGAGGCGCGTAAGGTAGTTGCGCACGGTCGCAGCGGTGTAGCCCATCGCGCGGTATTCTTCGACGCCGAGCGCCCCGTGCCTCTTGCTGAGCTTCTTGCCGTCCTCCCCGTGAATAAGCGGGATATGGGCAAAAACCGGTTCATCCCACCCCATCGCCCGGTAGATCAGCGTTTGACGTCCGGCGTTAATCAGGTGGTCGTCGCCGCGGATCACATGGGTGACACCCATGTCGTGATCGTCGACCACCACGGCTAGCATGTAGGTTGGCGTCCCGTCCGAACGCAAAAGCACCAAATCGTCGAGCGTTTCTGCCGCCCAAGTGACCTCCTTTTGCACCTTGTCCTTGATGCGCACAAAACCGTCCCGCGGAGCCTTTAGGCGCACCACGTGGGGGGCATCGGGGGCCTGGGCCTGGTCCGCATCACGCCAGGGTGATTGAAAAAGCGTCGGGCGCCCTTCGGCCCTAGCCGTTTCGCGAAAGGCTTCGATCTCTTCGGGCGTGGCATAGCAGCGGTAGGCGGTGCCTGCGGCGACCATGGCATGCGCAACTTCGGCGTGGCGGTCGCGGCGCGCGTGCTGGGACACTACACCCTCGTCCCAGTCAAGCCCGAGCCATTGCATCCCGGCCAAGATCGCCTGCGTCGCCTCGTCCGTGGACCTGGCCCGATCCGTATCTTCGATGCGCAGCAAAAAACGCCCACCTCGACCGCGGGCATAAAGCCAGTTAAAGAGCGCCGTTCGCGCGCCGCCGATATGCAAAAAACCGGTGGGCGAGGGGGCGAACCGGGTCACAACCGGTCGCGGGGCGGGGGTCTCTGCCATCGGCGCGTTAACCTTTCTTCAACCTTCTTGGGACAGGGTTGCGGTGTTTTAGGGGCGCGCTGTGACAGAGACAAGGCAACCTCCCCGGACGCCGCCGGGGGTATACACTCTGGTG
>JBCCMR010000289.1:0-3954 GCA_039026255.1 Pseudomonadota bacterium | reverse complement strand
CCCAGCGCCTGCATACCGATCAGGTTGATGTCGTCGGGGTATTTCCAGCGCGCATCGTATTCGCGGAACCCGGTGGGGGTGATCATCGCGTCGCGCAGGAATTCCCAGGTGTTGGGCGTTGAAACGGGCAGGGGGCTTTCGTGCAAGGGCGGCTCCTATGGGTCTAGGGTAATGGGGTCTTCTTTGGCCAGCCGGTCGAACCGAGCGAGCGAGGAAATCAGGTCGCCCATGCGGTCGAGCGGGATCATATTGGGCCCGTCGCTGGGGGCGTTGTCGGGGTCTGGGTGGGTTTCGATGAAAACGCCTGCGATGCCCAGAGACACTGCCGCGCGGGCCATGACCGGGGCGAATTCCCGCTGACCCCCGGATGAGCCGCCCTTCCCCCCGGGCTGCTGTACCGAATGGGTGGCGTCCATGATAACAGGCACACCGGTCTGCGCCATCTGGGGCAGGGCGCGCATATCGGCCACAAGCGTGTTGTAGCCAAATGACGTGCCCCGTTCGCAAGCCATCACCCGGGTGTTGCCAGTGCTGTGCAGCTTTTCGATGACATTGGGCATGTCCCAGGGTGCCAGGAACTGACCCTTTTTGACATTGATCGCGCGTCCGGTGTCGCCCGCGGCCAACAGAAGGTCCGTCTGGCGGCACAAAAACGCAGGGATCTGGAGCACGTCGCAGACCTCGGCCACCGGGACGCATTGGGCGGGCAGGTGCACGTCGGTCAGCACCGGGCAGCCGACTGCGGCCTTAACATGCGCCATCACGGCGAGCCCTTCTTCCTGGCCCAGCCCGCGTTTGCCGGACAGCGAGGTGCGGTTGGCCTTGTCAAAGCTGCCCTTGAAGACAAACCCCAGCCCCGCGTCAGCGCAGACCTGCGCCATGTGGGTGGCGATGCGTTCGGCGTGGTCGGCGCTTTCCAACTGGCAGGGGCCGGCGATCACGGTCAGCGCTGCGCTATTGCCCACCGTCACCGGGCCGATGGCGAAACTCTGCATGCTCTGGCCCCCCCGGCCGTTGCTGGTGCCCTACGTGGTCACCTGCTCGCGCAGGATCGACGCGGTGAGCGAGATCATCAGGTAGATGCCCGCAAAGACGACAATCGACAAGAGCGTGTTCTCGAAGGCGCGCGGATAGGTGGCCTTGTCCGGGGTGACCGGGCTGACCGCCATGGTCAGATAGCGGGTCTGGCGGTTGGCGTCCTGGCGCGCGGTTTCCAGTCCTTGGAGCGCCGTGGCCAACAGCTGTTGGCGCATCAGCAATGCGTTTTCCGCTTTGCGCAGTTCTGCACTGACGTCCACTATAGAGGTGGCGTTGCCCGCCCCCTCGGTCACCGCAGCGCGCTTTTCGTCAAGCGCCACGTTCAGCCGTTCGATGCGCCGCTCGGTCACGCGGACCTTTGTTTCATTTGGGCGCGGGTTGTCCAACAGCTCTGCCAGTTCCAGCTCTGATTCGAGGATTTGCGTCTCAAGCGTGCTGATCTGACCTTGGATCAGCGCGTAGTCTCCTTCGGCATCGAAAGAACCCTTGGCGCGCTGGGCATCGGCCAGGTCATCTTGGGCGGCGTTGAATTTTTGCTCCGCCTCTTCGTAGATGTCGCGGGCGCCGGTCATCTGGTCGATGCGCAGCCGGGCGGTCATCTGGTCCACCTGCTCTTCCGCAAAGGCGATCAGCTCTTCGCTGATCTGACGTGATGCGTTGGGCGTGGGGGCGATCACCTCCATGCGGATGACGCCCTCTGTGGGGTCAAAGCCGATGATGACGCGCTTTTTGTAGATTTTATAGGCGTCTTCGTTGGTCGCCTCCGGCTCCAGCCGTTGTAGGGGGTCCACACCCGGGTTCTGGAAAAGCTCCCGGAAGCCCATCGACGCGTCAAGGCGCAGCATCGCGTCGCGGCTGGTAAGATACCCTTGCACTGCGATGCTTTCGGTCTGGGTTTCAAAGGGGGAGCCCGACAAAAGCCCGCCCGCGCCTCCGGCCACAGTTGGGTTGTCGGCGGTTTCGATCACAAACTCCGAATGGGTGGCGTACATGGGCGTGGCCACGTTGTAGAAATAGTGCCCGGCGATGATCGACGGCAGCGCCACAAAGGCGGCCAGCTTGACCATAAGCACGCCCAGGCGGCGACGACGGCGGCGCACCAGCTCTTTCTGGATGCGGCGCACTTCCTGGTCGCGGGTGTCGTCGTCGATGACTTGGGGCTTGGCCTTTTGCGGCTTGATCTCCCCCAAGGCAGCGCCTTGTTTCTGACGCACAGTGGCGGGCAGCGCCACCGGGGCGGGGTTGCCCGGGCTGTCGAGCTCCGGCTCGCCAGGGGCGGGGTTTGTGGGGTTCAGCACATGCATGTCTTGCTGAGCAAAAGGATCGACGCCCTTGCGCCGCAACAGCCGCACCGCATCCAGGTCCGAAGTCGGGTTCAGGTCGTGGCGTTGGGCCAGGCGCCGGGCGATGCGCAACTGCCGCCCGGTGAGGTTTTCTTTTTTGATCTCTTCGATTTCCTCGCGCGGGGATTTTTCGGCCTGGGCGGGCACCGGTGCCGCACCGCCCGTGTCGGCGGCGTCTTCCACATGCTCGAACGGGGTTTCCCGCTGGGCTTGCATATCGGAGAGCGCGGCGTTTGGCGCCTGCTCCCCCCCGCCGCGCAGGATTTTGAATCGGCTCGGATTACTGGACATAGTCGTACGCCTGTTTTGCCTCTTCCAACGTGTCGTACATGGTCAGCCGCCCGTGGGCCAGAACCGCCGCCGTGCGGCAGAACCGTTCCAGGATATCGGCCTGGTGGGACACGATCACCACCGTCGATTTCTTAAGCCGCTCCCGCAGGACGCTGCCCGCCTTGCGGTTGAACTCCACATCCGTGGACGAAGGCATGCCTTCGTCAATGAGGTAGATATCGAAGTCGAGCGCCAAAAGCAGCGCCAGAGAAAACCGCGCCCGCATCCCCTTGGAGTAGGTGGCGATCGGCATCTCGAAGTATTCCTTGAGCCCGCAGAGGTATCGGCAGAAGCTTTCCACGTAGTCGGGGTCAAGCGAGTAGAGCCGCGCGATATAGCGGCTATTTTCCACCGCGTTCAGTTTTGGCATCACGCCGCCCATGTAGCCAAGGGGAAAGCTGATGCGGCTGGTGCGTAGGATTTCCCCTTCGTCGGGTTTTTCCAGGCCCGACATCATGTTGATCAGCGTGGTCTTGCCGGTGCCGTTGGGCGCAAGGATGCCCACCGAACCGCCAAGTTTGATGCGGAACGACGCCTGGTCCAGGATGACCTTGCGCTGTTGGCCAGTCCAGAACGACTTTGAGACGTTCTTGAATTCGATCATGCGGGTTGCCCCAGTGTGCCTCTTAGGGTGCGGACGCTGTGGCGGACCGCAAAGCCGGGCTTTTGTGCCCGTGTCATTACCCACATATGGCCCGGCTGCGCCCGTTATTGCAACAAACCTAAGGGGCTAAAGGCTAATTTATGCTAAACGCCGTTGCGATTTTGCCCGCGCGCCCAGCCCTGGGCCACAAAATCAGCGCTTTGCGGGAGCCCGGGACATTGGCCCGTCAACCCTGCGAAACGGGCCTTTCGTTTGCCCGGGCAGGTGGTATAGAGCCCGTGTGGTCAAGCGAAAAAGCCACGGGGGAGAATGGTTAGAACAGTGATATGCACCCTGGGCCTTTGTGCCCTGTGGTACTTGATGTCGGGCTTGCAAAAGCCACTTGTACTGGTGTTAGGCGGGGCCTCAGCCGTGTTCGCTACATTTGTCCTTTGGCGTATGGAGCGCTTGGACGGCCACCGCCTAGGCTATTCGCTTAACCCCTTCCGGGTGCTGGGTTATCTGGTTTGGCTCCTGGTCGAGATCGCTAAATCCAACATTGCCGTAACCCGTGTCGTGCTGAGCGGCGGAAAAGACATCCGGCAGCATCTGTTTCGGGTGCCTAACACGCAAAAGACCGAAGTGGGGGCGACGGTCTTT
>JBCCMR010000288.1:0-3959 GCA_039026255.1 Pseudomonadota bacterium | reverse complement strand
GGCTGGCAGGCCATCCTCAGATCGGCCACAGGGTGCACCTGCGGGCCAAAGTCTGATCTCAGACACCGCTTGATGAGCTGGCAGGCTTTGGGCAGGGGCATCATGGGGCTCATTGTGAGCCCGATGGATCACACTTCGGGCCAGAGGCAGTTCAGCCCCCCCATAATTCTCGAGCGCTAGATCACGAAGCCCCGTGACGCGACCGAGGAAGGCTTTGCTGTCCATGTCGAACGTTTGCGCGGGTTCCAAGTGCGCAATGGGGCGGCGTATCTTGCGGGGGTAGTGACCGCCGCTAGGTGCCTAAGTGCGGTCCTTTCCAGTCATTACAAAACCATGGTGGCGCATGGGGCAGCAAGCGCGTTGAATGGCGGGCTATTTGCGTCGTTTCCTAAGACCCGAGGCGCTGCTGTCCCCTGTCGCAGGTAGGGCTTTGCGGTGATGATGGTTGCGCCCAACTTAATGCGTGGCGGATCCCATTCGGACAATTTGGCCGCCGGGGATTTGGCGCGGGTCGCGCCATTGGATGTCTTGTCGTTTGCCTATCCGGTGGCATCGCGTCTACCCGCGGTGCCGAATTTGGAAGGCACCTGCCACGACTTCCTGCACACGTGGCCACCGAAATTCCCGCCCCGGCGCGGGCTGCGATGCTCTTTCACCGGGGGCGGATCGCCGTGGCCCCGCAAAGTAAACTGCTGCGCCTGGGCAGTGCGGAGCCAAAGCCACTTTTGCGCTGGGTTTATTGGCGCGGGAACCGGGTCGGCTAGGCGCTCTGTGACCTGTGTCCAAGTGCTGAAAGCACCTCGTTTGCGGCCCGCAAGCCTTCCCGATGGGCGCCGGAAATAGTGACTGTTTCGCCTTCGTTCATGGCTTCGCCTGCGAAATGGACGGCCCCTTCGTGGACCTCTCGTAGGGTGCTCCGCATGCCGACACCGCCTGGGCTGGTGCCCGAATAGGCCCCGCGGGTGTGGGCGTTGGCGCCCCAGCGGGTGGCATGGCCTTTGATGAACCCCTTGCGGATGTCCGTGCCGAAGACATCCACCAACCGCGATAGGGCAAAGTCGACAGCGACATCGGCGCCTGCAGCCTCAAGCTCTCGGGCGAAGGCGCCTACGTGTTCAAAGCTGGTGAGCCCCGTCCCCGATATGTTGCACAGGAACCCGCCGCCACGGGCCATTGTGCCCGAAATCTCGGACAGCGGGTAAGACACCCAGGCGTCCATGCCCACGGGCAGCGCGCCCTCTTGAAACAGCATAGCTGCGTGGTTGTAGGTCCCCATTGTGATGTAATCGAGCGCTGTCAGGCGGGCGCCTGCTAGGGGTGGGTCAAAGCGGATCGCTTCCGCGGCTAGGACACCGACAGAAACGGTGACAATGACCCGCGCTGCCCGCAGGGTCCCGTGGGCGGTGGTAACGTTAACCCCCTGGGGGGTGCGGGTGATCGCGCTGACCGGCGTATTCAGGCGCACCGGCAGGTCGGCTCCGTTGCGGCAAACGATGGCGCCAAATCCCTGACGGCAAAACCAATTGTTTTCCTCAAGGCCCGCGGTCACCCATTCGGCCATGGAGATCTCGTCAAGATCGCGCCCCGCCGAAAGCGCCTTAAGTAGAAGCGCGGTGTTGTCCACCGCGTCCTGGGGCGCGAAGGCGTGGGTCATGGGGATATCGTCGCCCGCATCCACATGTCGCGCAAGCGCGATGTCCACCGCCGCGAGCCGCGCAAACATTTCGGACTCGGGCAGTCCGCAGTCGAAGTGCAGTTGATCTTCTGCCTCGTAGAGGTCAAACCCCAGGGCCTGGCCGATCGGGATGAACGCGTTCACGTCTGCGTAGTGGAGCCAGTGTCCACCAAGGTCAAAAGGTACGCCAAAAATGGACGTGTCGGTGTAGGAGCGTCCGCCGATCCGGTCCGCGGCTTCCAGGCAGATCACTCGTCGCCCGGCATCGCAAAGCCGCTGCGTCGCCGCCAGCCCGGCGGCGCCTGCCCCCACCACAATTGCATCATAGTCTGGCGGTGTCTGCGCCATGGTGCCCCTCCTCTATTAACCCGTGAAGCTAGGGCGCTCGCTAGGGCGGGTAAAGCAGCAGCACCGCCTATGCCCCGGGAAGCCCGGAGGGTATACACCAATCGCGACCGCGGGCGGTGGTGACATATTCTGGCCAGGCAAAACCAATGGGCGGGTCATAGTCGCAAAGTGGTGGCAGCCAAGTGTCACCCCCAACGCCACCCCCGGTGCGCAACTCAAACTCTTCGCGGGCGGCGTGCCGGGCGGCTGGGTCCTCCAAAAGCCGCAGCGCCGCCAGCGCAAGCGTGCGCGCCGCTGTACGTGTCATCGGATCAATCAGCGGCGGCAGCCCGCCCATCGCGTTCATCACCCAAGCCGGGTAAGGCCGCCCGGGGTAGGGTCGAAGCGCCGGTCGCGCCACGTAGAACCGTGCCGTGGGGGCGTGCCAAGTCATGTCGGTGTAGTCGTCGGATGTGGCGTGGCTTTGGCTTGGCGGTAGGTCATGGCGCAGGGCGGCCTCTGCGTGTTGCGGGCTCCGCAGGCGGGTCAGGTCGTCAAGGAAGGGGGCATCCATCGGAGGGTGCCCGAGGTTGGCCTGAATTTCACGGGCAAGCGCCAGGGCTGCTGCGCCCCATTCTGGCGCTCCGGCCTGGCGCAGGGCATCCCAAAGAAGGCCTGCCATAGCATGGTTGGCCAGCCCCGGGCGCGATTTTGAGACCCAGCGTCGTTCGACCCGGCACCCGGTCATCTGCGCTGCCGCCTGGGCATTGCGGTCAAGGACCGCGGTGGCCTGCTCGGCCATGGCCAGCGTGGGCGTGCGCAGCATATACTGCACCTCTGCCAGTCCGGCTGGTAGGTTGTCGGCTGTGGCCTGGCCCGCGGTCAAGACTGCTTCCGAAAGCGACCAGCCCCCCTGGTGGGGAAGCATCGCCTCCCGCAGGGCTTTAGAGCTTTGGAACATCATCATAAGCGCTTCGCCAGCCCCGGGCGCACGCACGGCTGAATGGGCCTGGGGAATGGGGGCGGCGCTTGCTTCGCATGTCAGTTCAGCGTCTGCGTGCCCGCGGCGGGTATCCTGGCCCCAGGCCTCGGGCGCATCGCAAAGGAAGCGGTAGACCATGGCGTAGGCGGCCCCGCAGTGGGTATCCCAGCGAACCGTATTGCAGAGCGGCAGCATGTAGAACGGGTGAAACGACAGCATCCCCGCAAGCCCGTCATAGTAGCCGCGGGCGGCGTGGATGGGTTTGGACCCGCGCAGCTTTTCCGCCGGTTCCCCTGTAAAGCGCAGGCCGCCCGGGATGCCGTGACGCTCCATCGCGGCTTTGGTGGCCAATAGACCCCCCAGCGCGGCCATGCCCAGGGCTGAATGGGGGTCTGTGTGTCCGCCGGCCTGAAAGCCAAGCCCTTCCCGTGGGCGTCTTTGGGTGGCGGCGGCTTGGCAGTTGCCAGGGACTGCGTCGTATTCCGCGTACATACCCACTGTGGGCCCCGGTCCGTTGGACCATTGCGCGCAGAAGGCCGTGGGCATCCCAGCGGAGCCTTCTTCGACGGTGAAGCCTTCTTCCCGTAGGCGATCTACGTACCACGCGGCGGACCGGTATTCGCGCCAAGCCGTTTCGCCAAAATCAAAGATTATGGCGCACCAGCGGGAAAGCTCGCCCATGCGCGCCTCCACCGTCGCAAGCCCCGTTGCCTGGGCCGCACTGATCCCGGGTGGCGCGGTTAGGGTGTTCGCGGCGGGGATGGTTTGGGTCATTGGTTGCTGCCCCTATTTTGGCCTGCGCGTATTGCGAGCGACCATAGGCGCGCCGCGCTGGCGGGGCAAACCTCAGCCGAAGGGGTCAGGGTCGTAGGTTACGTGGGTTAGCGCCAGCCCTTGGGGCGGTGCCACCGGCCCGCATGCGCTGCGATCCGCAGACAAAAGCGCCTCACGCACCCGTCCTGGCCGCCAGAACGG
>JBCCMR010000287.1:0-3970 GCA_039026255.1 Pseudomonadota bacterium | reverse complement strand
GCCAGGTAGTGGCCGGTTCCGCCCGCGGCGGTGATCCCGAAGGAGAACCCTTCCGCCAGCCACATATTCCGCAAGCCCGGGGCGGGGCCCACCAGGGGGTTGCCGTCGGGGGTATAGCAGATGGGCCCGTTATAGTCGTCCTTCAGGCCCACAGTCTCGGACGATGGCAGCCGATGGATCATGGACATGTATTCTTCTTCGATCCGTTCAAGATCGAGCGGGAAGAGATCCGCGCGAAAGCTGTCGGGCACCCCGTAGGCAAACCGGGCCGGGGCGTTCCGCTCATAGGGGCCCAGGATCCAACCGCCCCGTTCTTCGCGCACGTACCATTTGGCATCCGCGTCCCGCAGCACCGGGTGTTCGCCGTTGGATTTGCGGTAATCCACCAGGGCCGGATCAGGCTCGGTGACGATAAACTGGTGTTCTACGGGTATGGCCGGGAACTTGATACCCAACATGCCTGCGGTTCGCTGGGCGTGGTTGCCGGTGGCGGTGACCACGTGTTCGGCGCGCAGTTCAAAGGTCTCTTCCCCAGGAACGAGGTTGCCGCCCCGCTCCACCATCTGGGTGCCGCGCACGATCCATTCGTCGCCGGTCCAGTGGTAGCTGTCGACCTGGCACTTGCGTACGATTTCGACGCCCCGCTGGCGCGCGCCTTTTGCCATGGCCATGGTGACGTCCGCGGGATTTATATAGCCGTCGGTCGGGTGATAGATCGCCCCTTCCAAGTCTTCGGTGCGCACAAGCGGCCACCGTTCCTTGATCTGGGCCGGGGTCATCCATTCATAGGGGATGCCCACCGTATCGGCAGTCGAGGCATAGAGCATATATTCGTCCATGCGCGCCTTTGACTGGGCCATACGCAGGTTGCCCACGACGCTAAAACCCGCGTTGAGGCCGGTTTCTTCTTCCAGCGTTTTATAAAATTTGACCGAGTAGTCGTGGATGTGGCTCGTGGCGTAGCCCATATTAAAAAGCGGCAGCAGACCCGCGGCATGCCAGGTTGAGCCAGAGGTCAATTCGTCCCGCTCCAGGAGCATCACGTCGTCCCAGCCTGCCCGCGCCAAGTGGTAAGCGATGGATGCCCCAACTGCGCCGCCGCCGACAACGCAGGCCTTTACGTGCGATTTCATGGTGCTTGTCATGGTTCTGCGCTCCCCGCTTAGCCGACGGGCAGCTTATGCCAGATATCGGGTCAAGGCCCAGGGGGTCACCCGACGCTCGCCAGCCAAAAACGACATCAATGGCGGCGGGAGGAAGCTTCATTGGGAAGCTTCTTCGGCGCAGAGACAGCGTCTTTGCCTGCAGGCTTCGGGTGCGCGGAGGCGTTAGGAGTTATGAGTATTTGGCCAGAGAAGAAGCCAGACCCGGGACCCAACTACGCCAGGGCGCGTGGCTGCATCCTCTGGCGCCAAAGGAGGTTAGTGTAGGGCCGCGGCGCAGGTTGGCGGCGGCCCAGGTTCAGTGGAATCAATAAGACCTTTTCTAAAAGCGCTTCGCCGCCCGAAACTTCGCAAACGCCAGGGTTTTCTTCGGCTTGGATTTCGGTCACCACACCGTCATCGACAATCATCGCATAGCGCTTTGAGCGGCCCATGAGCCCCACCGGCGGGGCGTCGAAATCCATGCCCATGGCACGGGTAAATGCGCCTGTGCCGTCCGAGAGCATTTCGATCCCAGCCGCTGCAGCACCGGTGGCCGCGGCCCAGTTGCCCATGACAAAGGGATCGTTCACAGCCACGCAGACAATGGCAGACACGCCTTTTCCGCGGAAGTCATCGGCGGTGCGGATAAAACTTGGTACATGGGCGGAATGGCAGGTCGGGGTGAACGCGCCCGGCACGGCGAAGACCACGATTTTTTGACCCGCGGCCATGGCGTTGAGGTCGACTTCCTCGGGGCCGTTTTCGCCCATGCGGATGAGTTTTGCCTCGGGCAGTTTGTCCCCGGCTGCGATTGCCATAGTGCATTCCTTTCGCTTGGTGTTAGCTAAAGGGACTATAGAGCCTGGGCGCGGCGGTGCCAGGGGGCTTTGGCGAGGCGATCAGATCGGAGGAACCGGTTATGGAGAAGGTGGTTGTCGTAGGCGGGGGCCAGGCCGGAGCGTCCTGTGTGGCCAAACTCCGAGAACTAGGGTTTGAAGGCGCAATCACGCTCCTGGGGCGCGAACCGGCGCCGCCCTACCAGCGCCCACCCCTGTCAAAAAAGTACCTTCTTGGCGAGATGGAGCTTGATCGCATGTATCTGCGACCAGTGAGCTATTACGCCGAGCAGCGGATTGAATTGGTGCTAGGGGACCCGGTAGTCGAGATCGACGCCCCTGGACAACGCGTGCGCCACGGGAGCCAGTGGATGGACTATGACGCGCTGGTGCTGGCGACCGGGTCGGAGCCGCGGCGACTGCCGGCGGCCATTGGCGGCGATCTGGGCGGAGTGCATGTGGTTCGCACGCTTTATGACGTGGACCACATGGCGCCGGAGTTTGTCCCAGGGCGGCGCGCGTTAATCGTCGGCGGCGGTTATATCGGGCTCGAAGCGGCGGCGGTGGCGGCGGCCAAAGGGCTTCAGGTTACGCTCGTTGAGATGGCCGAGCGTATCCTGCAAAGGGTGGCGAGCGCCGAGACGGCGAGTTTCTTTCGCGATCTGCATACCGGTCACGGGGTGGAGATTGTCGAAGGCGTCGGACTAAGCGCGCTAACCGCGGGGAAGGACGGTCGCGTCGCCGGGGCGGTGCTGAGCGATGGGCGTGAGATAGAGATCGACTTTGCCATCGTTGGGGTTGGGATCGACCCGGACACGGCCCTGGCCGAGGCTGCGGGATGCACCATCGACAACGGCATTGCCACAGACACCCAGGGGCGCACCTCGGTGCCGGGTATCTGGGCCGCAGGGGACTGCGCGTCGTTTCCGTACCGCGACGGGCGGGTTCGCCTGGAAAGCGTGCCCAATGCCATCGACCAGGCAGAAGTGGTGGCCGAGAATATTCTGGGCGCGGGGAAGGACTATGCGGCCAAGCCCTGGTTCTGGTCGGATCAGTTCGACGTAAAGTTGCAGATCGCGGGACTATCCACGGGTTATGACCGGGTGGTGACGCGGCCCGGCGCCAAGGGCGGCACCTCGTTTTGGTATTTCCGCGGCGCGGAGCTTTTGGCGGTGGACGCCGCCAATGAGCCGCGCGCCTATATGATCGGCAAGCGCATGATCGAGGCGGGCAACTCCCCTGCGCCGGAAGCGCTCGCCGATCCCGCGGTGGACCTGAAATCGCTAATGCGATGAGGTCCCGAACAGGGTTGTGAGGGCCTTTTTGTCATGCGGATCGTAGGCGGGCGGCATCGTGGTACGGCTCTTGCTTCGGTGGGCTCAGGGGACAAAGACGCGCGCCTAAGACCAACCAGCGACCGAGTGCGAGAGGCGATGTTTAATCTATTGGCGCACGGCGATTATGGCGGCGAAGAAAAGACTGGTTTCACGGGGAATTTCGAAGACATTCGCGTGCTTGATCTCTTTGCCGGCACCGGAGCGCTGGGATTTGAGGCGCTGAGCCGCGGGGCGGGCGCCGTGGTCTTTGTCGATGACGGGGCGAAGGCACGGGCGCTGATTAGGCGAAATATCGACATTTTGCGGGCCATCGGGCCGACGAAGCTCTTGCGCCGGGATGCCGTCCGGCTGGGGCCTGTTAAAGGGCTGCCCTTTGATCTGATCTTCGCCGACCCGCCCTACGGACGCGGGCTTGGCGTTCGAGCGATCGAAGCGGCCCAGGCAGGCGGGTGGCTTGCGCCCGGGTCGGTGATTGTGATGGAAGAAGGCGTCGAGACGCCGCCACCGCCGGGGTTCAGGGCCGCGGACACGCGCCGCTACGGGGACACATGGGTGCACATCTGGCAGCAAAGCTAGGCACTGGTCTTCTGCGCCTCTGGCGCGGGGAGGCGGGGTTCTGGGTTGCCGCCGTGCTGGTGGCGGTTTGGGTTTG
>JBCCMR010000286.1:0-3971 GCA_039026255.1 Pseudomonadota bacterium | reverse complement strand
CTTGGTATTAAACTCAAAACTGTTCTATCAGGGGTGACAGGCCGCAAGCATTCACTTGCGTAACCTCAAGGTCATTGGTCTCTGCCGGTTTATCCCGCATTGGGTTTTGCCGCGGTCTTGCGCTTCCATTCCCATTCTAGAGCCAGGCATTAGTTCCCCTATCCACCCCCAGTCTGTGTGTTCAGGAAGTCAAAGAGGTTGATGTAGCTATCGTCACAGGGGTTGCCGGGTGAACTGCGCGGGCAGCCTACGCCGCGTTCCTCCGCCGGGACGCGAACGGCAGGGGTTTCGCGCACCCGGGTCGGCGGCTGGGTTGCCGTGCGGCGCGGGCGCGTTTGCGGTGAAGGCGCCCGGGGTGGGAGGCTGGCGCTCTGCCTGGCTCCTGTTGTCACAGCGGCGCGTGTTGGGCCCACGGGCGCCGGTGGCGCCGCCGTGCGCCGGGGATCAGGTGTCAGGTCCACTTTGCCCCGCGTGCGCTGGAACAGCCGCGCTGACAGATCATAGTCAAGCACCCAGTTCGGCAGCATATCTTCGTCGGCCTGAAACCGTGCGATTGCCGATCTGGTGCGCGCGCCTAGGGCCGCTTCAAAGGGTTGAGACAGGTAGCCTAGGGCCGCCAGCATCATCTGCACATCGCCCAAAGGCGCCGGGCGCTGGGACCGCTGCCATTTCCGCTCCAACTTTTCGTTCTGGCGGGCACTTGTGTCCGGGATCGCCAGACAGGTCCAATAGGGCACACCTGCGTGGCGGCCCAGAAGCTCAATCAAGCCAAGTTCAATGAGGTTGCGCACGGCCTGGCTTTGGCTTTCTACTCGTTCGATTTCAAGCGACAGACCCAGGGTCGCCATATCGATCAGACCGCTCGCTGAGGCGCCAAAACCCTTGCCCACAACCACCATGGAATTTGCTACCGAGGCACCTGCCACCACCTTGCGGGACGGAAAAGCCACAAGATGCATATCGACCGAAACCACCGACAGCTTCCGGTAGGGTCCAAACCGGGCACCCGTCAGGGCACCGCCCGATGGGCTGACCGTGACAGAGCCTGAATTGTCCGACACCTCCCGATCAAGCTGCGAGATCGAGCCGCGGATATAGTACTGGGGCACCACCTCATCGCCATTTTGAACGGCCACATCCAGAAGCCCACCAAATTTGATCAGCGCCTGATCCACAAATACATACCGCTGCGATTGGCGTGTCATCCGCGACAGCGCATTAATCAACATATCGTCAGCGCCCACGTTAATAAGATTTGTTTCGTCAGGAATGTCGGTGGACGAAATTAGCGTGCGCCCCCGTTTTGATTTCGCCAAAAGCCCGTCCATGCAGCGGAGTGCCGGCGCAAAGGATGTGAAGTTGCGCGCCGGTCGGGTATTGGGCTCCGCGATGACGGGGGCCAGCCGAGGGCTTGGTCCAAAGCAGGACGCAAGCACCATCGGAAGAGTGAGGAGAAAGGCGCGGAGGCCGGGAAGGGTCATGACTGCTCTGCCGCTTAGGTGGGCTAGGTTTGGTAAATTCATGATCCCCAGGCGTTAAAATGCGGTGAAATGTTGCCGGTCTATTCTGTGGAAGTTGCATCGAATTGTCGGCAAACCGTCTTTGGGACTTAGGGGCTGGTTAAGCATTTGCGCCCAGGTTTTCAGACAGAACCAATTGAAGGGGTTAATGGTGCGCAGCGTTTTCTTTGCCCTTATCGCGGGCCTTCTTCCTGCCTTTGCCGGGGCGGAGCCGGTCCAAACGCGTCAGCTTGCGGTGGGCGCGGATTACTGCGCGATTTTGCGAGCCTTCACGGACGCTCCGGATACCCGATGCATAGGCGTGGCGCCGGATCTTGGCGCCACCCGATCCACGCGCGCGCCCGGCGGCTTTTCGCCGGAAGCAGCGCCGATCTCTGCACCGGGTTCTCCGCCGGGATATTTTATCCGCTTTGGGTTTAACTCGGTCGCGCTAACACCAGAATATCGCGCCCACCTGGACCGCCTGTCAGAAGTGTTTTCGTCGCAAACCATGCAGGGCGTTTGCATTAAACTTGTGGGCCATACGGACGTGCTGGGGGAGCCATCCTATAACATGCGCCTTTCCATGGCGCGCGCCCGCATCGTAGCCGACTACTTGCGCCAGGCAACGCCTGTTTCGGGGGAGCGTCTTTTGTCCGCCGGTCGGGGAGAGGCGGCGCCGCTTCCCGGGGTGCCAGGTGGCCACCCTCTCAACCGCCGGGTTGAGATTTTGGCCAAGGCTAAAGGTGACCAGGGCTGCAAGTGACTGGGACGGCTTCAGGCTCTAGGCTGCGCTTGGTCGTAACTCTGCTTACGTTGGTATTGGTGCTGACGAGGCCATTGGTTGCGTCGGCTCAAGACCGAACAGCGTTGGTGATCGGCATCGGCGCCTATTCCGCGGCGCCACGCCTGCCCAACGCGGTGCCCGATGCAATGGCCATGGGTCAGGCGCTGGGGCGGCAGGGCTATGCTGTAACCACGGTGGTGAACCCGGACCGCGATACATTGCTGGTGGCGTTGGCGCGGTTGCGGCTTCAATCGCAGGAGGCCCGTGTCACAGTGATTTACGTGGCCGCGCACGGGGCCTTTGTTGGGGGTGAAAGCTTCATCTACGCCGCCGACACCAGCGGAAGCTTGTCCGAGGCAATCCCGGTGCGGGTATTGGCCCAGGCCATCAGCGACCGTCCTCGACAAAAGCTCATTTTGATCGACGCGTGTCGGGAGCCGCCCTTTAACCTTTCCCCCAAACCGCAACCGCCGCCGCAGGCGCCAATGGCAGGGCTGCAGCTCGAATATGCTGCACAACCTGGCGCGCCGGCCTACGACGGGGGGGCAGGGGCCCATGGACCTTTCGCAGCCGCTTGGGTCGCGGCGCTTGGTTCCGAGATCAGCGATTTTGGGGAATTGGCCCGCCGGGTGCGCCTTGATGTGCTGCGGGCTACGGGGGGGCGGCAGATACCTTGGTCCCAATCATCTCTGTTGCGTCCGCTTGATCTGGTTGCTGCGCCGCAAACGCAGTGAAACGTATCTGGGAAACGCGGGCTTCTGCTCGCGTGCCGGGTACTATGGTTCCAGACCAGTCAGAAATCGACGGATCCGCGGCCCAAATATTGGCAAAAAGCAGGGACGGCACCTGGGGAAGCGGCCCATCCACGTCTTCGGTGGCGCGAAAAACTTCACGCCCTTCCACAAACCAAGCGATGTGGCTTGGGTGCCATTCAAAGGCATAACGGCGCGGTTGGTCGGCGGCGTCGAAGCCTAGGTCTATGAATCGGCTCTTAAGGCTTCCGTCCACAAACCACGCCACATGGATGCGCGTTGTATCACGGCCGAGGAACTCGATATCAATTTCATCGTGGCGGGTGCCGTAGGCGGAGCCTGTGTATGTGAAAAAGCCGGTGACAACGCCAGGGCCGCGACCCGCTTGGATTAGGGCTTCATAGCGGCCAAACCCTGTGGGCACCCGCGTGCGGATTGAGGCGCCGTAGAAGCGGTTTTCGCCGGGAATGGCGTCCGGCCGGGGTGTAAGGCGAAGCGATACGTCCTCTGCCCTAAAGACCGCATTTGCCTTGCGCCAGTCCGTATCGAAAAAGCTATGGGAAAAGGTATAGTCTGCTACCTGCCAAGCCGACCGCGCGGCTGGTGAGGCTGTCGGCCCAGAGAAATTAGCTTTGTCTGCGGGCAAAAGCGCCATTGGGTCAAGCTTGGTCGTTGGACAGGCGCCTGTGGCCACGCCCGCGCCCGCACCTTTGCAGGCATCTAAAGCCCGCAACTCGCCATCTGTTGCTGCAGCAGCCTCTGGTGAGAAGATCATTATTGTGAGCGCGATCAGCAACCATCGGACCGGCTGCGTAAGGATGCCCCACAACCTTGTGTTCGAAGAAGACGATAAGCGCGGCTGCCGCGTCGCGTGTAAAACACTGGCAGATAGCTGCCAAGACGGAGCTGCGGCACACGCCACTTCGTTCGGAG
>JBCCMR010000285.1:0-3983 GCA_039026255.1 Pseudomonadota bacterium | reverse complement strand
TAGATTGATAGGCGTAGATAAAGTCCTTCAGGGGCGGACGCTCGACCATGATGCCGAGCCAGCCGAACGGGTAGACCCGTTCAAAGCCGCGGCGCTTCGCGGCCGGAATCGCCTGGCGCGACGGGCCGTGATAGCCGTCGCACCCGCAGATGAAGTCGCAGTCGATGCGATGCGCGACACCGTCTTTGCGGTAGGTCACATGGGGCGTGCCCGTCACATCATGAAGCGCAACATCCGCCGCTTCTGTCGCGATCAGGGCGCCGTCGGCCTCTTGCGCCGCATAGAGGTCTTCGGTGATGTAGGTCTGCCCCCAAGCCCACATCTGCTTGCCCGTCCATTTCTTTACGTCTACGAAAAAATCACTCTTTCCTTCCCAGACGATCTGGGTCCCATCTTTCGCGTTGCATACGCGCGCCCAGACCATGCTCTATCAACATCTGGGCCGACCCGTGCTCCAATAACCCCGCGCGGATGCGACCTAAGACATAGTCTTTCGATTGGCGTTCCAAGACGATGCTGTCGATACCAGACTTTGCCAGAATGTGGCTTAGGAAAAGGCCCGCGGGCCCACCACCGATAATCGCCACCTGGGTTTTATACGTTTCCATAGGTTCCTCGCCAGATGCCCACGCGGTGACGACCCTAGGCAATGGCACGAGCCGGTCAAAGCCGCATCTGATCGAGCCCCATCGCATCTGTCTGGTTAAATGCCCCCATGCCGCCGTCGATGGCAATGTCGGTGCCTTTGATCCAGTTCGACGCGGGCGACAAAAGAAACGCGGCGATATGGGCGATTTCGACTGGCTCACCCGGGCGCCCAGCGCGGGCCACGTTCTTTGCCATCTTATCCCCGAACGCCCGGCGGAAATCGTCAAGAATGCCCGTGGCGATACCGCCCGGGCTAAGCGAATTGACCCGCAGACCCCGGTTCACCATCGGCTCCGCCTCTGCAAGCGTCCACAGGATCACGGCTTCCTTGGACAGGTTATAGGCACGTGTGGCGTCGATCCCTTCGGAGGCGATGAATGCAGTGATGTCGTCCCGGGTTTTCAGGCGGCCCAGCGCCTTGACCTGGTCAATATTTGCGGGCCAACCGTGCCCTGCGCGACTGGCCATATTTACTACGGACCCGCCGTCGCGGAACCGGGGCAAAAGCGCGTTGGTGAAGGCCCGAGTCCCGGTGAAATTGACCTCAAGGATCGCCGCTTCCAGGCCGTCGCGCGGCGGTAAGCCCGCGTTGTTGCAAAGCCCGTCGAGAGGTTCGTTTAAGTGGTCAGCGGCCTGCACGATGGCGCCAGGGTCGGACAAGTCTAGCGTGATAAACCGGTCGACACCGCTGCTGTCCCCAGGCTCTGTCGCGACCACGTCAAATCCAATCACTCGATGACCTTCGCCGTGCAGGATGCGCGCCAGCTCCGCGCCGATACCGCTTGCCACGCCGGTAACCGCATATGTTTTCTGAGCCATGGTGGTCCTTTCCCGGTGGCGAGTGGCCAAAGTAGCCCGCGTTTTCTCCGCGGTGATAAAATCAGCTTTGAGGCTGCAGTGTCTAGAGTGATGGCGGTGGCCATGCACAACACAGCTTTGGTCACACGCACGCGGCTGCTAGGCTCACCCAAGAATCCACCGCCGGCGACCCGGTGGTCAAGCAGCATCAGGGAGCACCCATGGCGGACATAACCCGTACCGAACTCTACATCGACGGCCAGGCTCGCCCAGCCAAGGGCGGCGGCACCTATGACATCCACAATCCAGCCCGTCCAAGTGAGTTGGTGGGACAGGCAGCGGCAGGTACTGTCGAAGACGTGGAAGAAGCGGTCACCGCCGCCCACCGCGCATTTCCGGCCTGGGCGGCGCTCAGCTATGGGGAGCGTGCGGCGCTTCTCAACCAGGTAGCAGATGCAATCACCCAAGACGCCGACGAGGTCGCCGCCCGCGCCCAGCTTTTTACCCGCGAACACGGCAAGGTCCTGCGGGAAACGAACCTAGAGATTTCGCGCTTGGGAGACCGGTTCCGCCAGGTGGCAGCCTACGCTGACCGCCTTGCGGAGGAAGAGCTTATCAAGGCCGCGCCCAATGACACCGTTATCACCCGCCAACCTCGCGGGGTGGCCGCGCTTGTGGTGCCTTGGAATTGGCCCCTGGCAATTCTGGGCGCCAAGCTGCCGCAGGCCCTGATGGCTGGAAATACAGTGGTGGTTAAGACTTCCGCCAACGCAGCGCTTGCGCCGACCATTACGCTCCACCGCATCGCGGCGCTTTTGCCGCCAGGGGTGGTGAATATCCTAACCGGGTCAGCCAGCAAAATCGGCGATCCGCTTATCGGCCATCCCCTGGTACGCTACGTTAATTTCACTGGATCCGTGGATGTGGGCCGCCACGTTATGAAAGTGGCGGCAGAAAACATCACCCCGGTGACGCTAGAATTAGGTGGCAATGACGCGGGGCTGGTGTTGGCCGATGCTGATCTGACCGGTAACACGATGCAGCGGTTATACATGGCGTCCTTCCTAACCACCGGGCAGATCTGCTTCGCGTTGAAACGCCTTTATGTTCACAGAAGCCGCTTTGACGAGGTGGTCGACGGGCTCCGCGCGGTGATGGACAGCCAAGTGGTGGGCGATGGGCTCTTGCCAGATACAACCATGGGTCCCCTTAACAATGCCAAGCAGCTAGGTGTTGTGCTCACCATGATCGATGAGGCGCGCGCCAAGGGCCACGACGTCAGCGAACATGGCCAAGTTCCCGACGACGCGCTTTATGCAGACGGTTATTTCCAGCGACCAACCATGGTAGTGAACGCTGATCCAGCACTTTCGGTTGTTCGGGAAGAGCAGTTCGGGCCGGTCTTGCCGGTCATCCCCTTTGATACCGATGACGAAGCGGTTGCCATGGCAAACGACGACGATTTTGGCCTGGCCTCATCGGTCTGGAGCAACGACACCGACCGCGCGGTAGCGCTATCTCGACGAATTGAGGCGGGCTATACGTTTATCAACGCCCACGGCCCTGCCGCCCAAGATGGCAACGGCCCCTTTGGCGGCTTCAAAAAATCCGGGATCGGGCGCAACTTTGGCTTTGAAGGGGTGGTGCAGTTCCAAGGCCACCATTCTATCACCGGGGTGCCTGGCACGCTCGCTTGATGGGGGTTACGGTGGTCATAGGGCGTCGCTGATGCTGTCAGCAGCCTGGCGCAGCGCGGCCAGGTGGTCTCGGGCAAACCGCTCTGGGCTCTGATACTCTTTTGTCCATAGTAGCGCGAGCGAAGCCGCCGCCTCACCTTGCCAAAAAATCGGCACAGCAATGACCCGCAGATTGTCGTCGCTCGTACTTTCGCCACCATACCCTCGGTGGCGCGCGGAATACCCTTGGGCACGCACCTGGGCGATGCGCTTTAGGAACTCATCCTCCCCAGGATAGAACCGTTCAAGCGACCAGTAAGGGTCGGCGCGGGCGTCCTCTGCCAGGGCGCGAATGGCATCGTCGGACAATGTCGACAGCACCACGCGGCCGCTAGCCGAAGCAAAGATGTTCACCGGCAGGTCGACCGTGCTCTGATGGATATGGAACGGGCTAAGCGGGCGGCTTGATTCAATGACCAGCATCCGGTGCTTGTCCCGCACATGTAAATCGCACGGCCATCCCACCTGGGCCGTCAGGGCTTTCATGTGGGGTGTGGCAACCCCAATCAAATGCGAAATAAACGCCTCAACATTGTCGGGTACGTCCGCAGGCAGGGTCAGGTTAAGGCGAAACTTCCCGTCGCTGATCGACCGCCGCACAAGCCGATTTTCAACGAGTGTGGCGAGCAGACGGCGCAAGGTGGACTTTGGCAGACCCGAATGGCGATGCAGATCCGCGAGCGTCGAAGGACCCATATGCGAGAGCGCTCGCAGGATCGCAATGCCGCGCGCAAGCGACCGGTTGGACAGTTCCGTTGCCATGGATTGGCCGCCTCCAAACCGGCCGGTGTCCAAGATACC
>JBCCMR010000284.1:0-3991 GCA_039026255.1 Pseudomonadota bacterium | reverse complement strand
GCCGCATCCGGCGACCCGGCGCCCCGCAACGGGGAAGAGTTGATCACCTCGTTTGTCTTCCAGGTCCGCAACATCCCTGCCGCGCTTTATAAGGCCATGGGCGGCTTTGCCACCAACGGCGTGAACATGGTAAAACTAGAAAGTTACATGGTCGGCGGGTCCTTTACCGCCACGCAGTTTTACGCCGATATCGTCGGCCACCCGGACGATCCGCCCGTGGCGCGGGCTTTGGACGAATTGGCATTTTTCACCACTGACATGCGGATTTTAGGGGTATATCGCGCTGACCAAAGTCGCGGCTAAGCGGTTCGTCACGGCGAGCCCATCCAAATGTGCCGTGCGCGCAAGCGCTCCGCTAGGTCAACGCTGGCGGTTGCATAGTCAGTCGTCTAGCACCCGGGCTTCATCCCGCAGCATGATCGGAATACCTTCGCGGATCGGATAGGCCAGGCGCGCGCCCGGCGAAATCAATTCCTGCCTGTCCCGGTCATAGGTCAGTGTAGCGTGCGTGTCGGGACACACCAGCGTCTCAAGCATCTTGGGATCAGGTCCAGCTTGGGCCGGGCCGGGCTCCGTGTCTTGGCCCGATGACGGGCCTCCAGCCGCGACCTGCGATCCTTTGCCGGCACCGTTTGGACCAGACGTTTGCCCTGTCATTGCAGCTTTTCGTCCCCTTGCCCGCCTGCAAGTTGGAATTGCATTAAAGTGGCAAGGGTTTCGCGCCGACTTTTCAGGCAAGGCGCCTCTAGCAGGGCCTGCTTGTCTTCGGGCTCAAATGGGCAAAGCATCGACAGGCTATTCACCAAAAGCTCTTCTTCCGCTTCCCGCAAGCTATCCCAGTCGCTTTGCAACTGCGCCGCCTCAAAGTAGCGGCCTAGAAGTGACAGGAATTCAGGTCGGTCAAAATCCTCATCGGGCTGCGGCTTGCGCATGTCGCCCTCAAAACTATCCCAGGTCACAGACGCGTTGAGATAGGGTTTGAAACCGTTCTTGACATCCGAAACCCGAAACCGGCTTACCCCGGAAAGGGTGATTAAGTAGCGCCCATCTTCGGTTTCAGAAAACGCGGTCACGCGCCCGGCACAGCCGATTTTTTGGAGTGGACCGCCATTTTGGCCCTTCGGAACCTCGCGGGGCTGCACCATGCCGATAAACCGGTGAGGAGTGCCCAGCGCGTCCTCCAACATCGCTAGGTAGCGCGGCTCAAATATATTTAGCGGTAACCGCGCCCGGGGCAGCAATAGCGCGCCAGGCAGCGGAAAGACCGGGATGGTGTCGGGCATGTCGGTCAGTCGAAGCATTGCACGGATATAGGCCCGCGCGACGCCCCGGCAACGCCTAGGCTGATGCTAAGAAGCCTTATGCAAAAATCATCGAACTCAGCTTGCGCCGCCCCTTACCCACAAGAGGGTCTTGGGGCCCAAGGCTGTCGAAGATTTTGAAAAGCTGATCTTTTGCGGCGCCTTCGTTCCAATCGCGGTCGCGGCGAAATAGTTCGAGCAGCGCGTCAATGGCTTCCTCAGCGTCCCCTGCGGCAAAGAGCGCAGTCGCCAGGTCTGCCCGCGCCTGGTGATCGTCTGGATCGGCATCAAGTGCGGCACGCAAGTCAGCGGTGGGCCCAGCCTCGGCCGCGGCCGCGGCAAGATCAAGCTGCGCACGTACTGCAGCCACGGCTGGGTCGTCGGCGATGTCGGCCGGAACACCATTCAAAAGCGTCCGAGCTTGATCGGTTTCGCCCATCGCCAGGTGCGCCTTAACAAGGCCCGCATATGCGCCGGGGTGAACTGGATCTTCTCCGAGAATTGCGCCGAAGGTTTGCGCGGCATCGACGGCAGCGCCCTCGGCGAGCATCTCTTCCGCGGCAGCCACAGCATCGTCGAGCCCACCGTCATCGCCCGGCGCACCGCCCCCCATGGCCGCAAGTTTTTCCACAAAAGCCGCCAATTCGGACCCGGGCAGCGCGCCCTGAAAAGCGTCCACCGGCTGCCCCTGGAAAAAGGCGTAAACTGTCGGGATGGACTGGATACGCAACTGCCCGGCCAGCATCTGGTTTTCGTCCACATTTACCTTGACCATGCGCACTGCACCGCCCGACTTCTGGACCTCAGCCTCGAGTGCGGGGCCGAGTTGTTTGCAGGGGCCGCACCAGGGCGCCCAGAAATCGACAATCACCGGCACGGTTTGGCTGGCTTCCACGACATCGGCCATGAACGTCGCCTCGGTGGTGTCTTTGATCAGGTCATCAGACGCCCCAGGGGCGCCGGTCGGATTGAGTTCCAGCATCGGAAAGCTCCTATCGCGAATGTCTCGGTCCGCAGGTGGGCCGATGTGCCCGGGCGGGTTGATGCAGATGTAAGCGATCACGCATCAGGCGACAAGAAGCGTCGCCGCAGCGCCACGCCATGCCCAATGCAGCTCAAAGCGGGATTGCGCCCCGGGTGCTTGAAGTTATCTACCTGTCATCGAAAGTGGCGGATCACGCCTACGACACCTGTCCGCAAGCCAGAATGGAAGTGCGCGCATCAAAGCCCTCTTCCCCCGGGGCCAATACCGCCACCGGGCTAACGTCCTGGACCACTTCCTCTTCACCTTCGTAGCGGAAACTGTAGGATTTATGTAGGTACAACGGCTGCTTGCCCTCCACCAGGTGGCCTTCGGTGCGGGTGGAAAAGCGCTGTACGGGAAATCCGTCCGAACTCACCGTGGTGCCGGTGATGTGGGTGTAGGGTTTGGCCGAAAACTGGAGCACCTCTTCGCCGAAGGGAAACACTTCGGTACGGGCGTATTCCCGAAGGTCCAGGGCGCCCCCCGGCACCAAAAGGTCGTAGCTGCGGCGCGTTTCTTCTGTGGTGCCTCCGTCACCGCGGGGGCGGGTCTCGAAGGTCACGCTGTCTGGACGCAGGCGCGCGTGGTGGCGGGTTCCGTCGTCAAAGAACTGCAGATCCTCTACCATGTAGCCCCGGTCGTTGGTCAGCACCTCGTAGAAAAGCCGATCCTCCCTGAAGGACCGGGTGCCGCCCTGAACGGGCCCCCGTCCCTGGCAGGTATATACGTGATGCACTTCGCAGCTGCGGTCGTGGATCGTGACAAAATGCGTACAACCCGCAAAGTCGAGCGATTGGGGAATATCCTGCGCCTCAGCCGGGACCAAGGCCGCCCAAAGACCCGAAAAGCAAATAAGTAGTCCGCGCATCACCCGTCCCCCCGCCGGTAGTGGTCAATCAGAAAAGCCACCGTGGCGACCAGAAAGCAGACCGATCCGGCCAGGCCCAGCAAATCTCCGGCGCGCAGGCCCGCAATCACGTAGATGACCGCGCAGGCGAAATAGCCCCACCAGCCCACCGCCAGAAGAAAGGCCCGGCTCAAAGGGTGGCCCCGGTCAGAAAAGCGTCTAGCTTGACCATCTCTTGGGCCTCGCTGCTTTCGGCGGCGCCGGGAAATGGCGGCAGCCAAGGCGCGCGGTGGTCAATGAAAATTTCGTCTGTGACCCGGAGGCCCGTCTGGTCGTCAAAAAGCCCCACCGCCAGGTAGTTGATCGGCCGGTCCTGCATCCGCCACAGCACGGTTGACCCGCAGGTGGCGCAGAAAAGCCGTTCCCCCCAATCGGAGGCCCGGTAGGCGGTGAGCGCGTCTTCCCCTATGACAGTCACGTCAGACACCGGCACGCAAAAAAGCGGGCCGCCTCCGGTCCACCGTTGGCACTGAACGCAATGGCAGGCTTGCACCTCGGTCTCGACCCGGGCCGAGACGCGGACCGCGCCGCACAGGCAGCCGCCGTCGCGCCGAAGGGTTTCGGGCCGGGGGGTTATGGATGTCATCGGGTCTTCCTCGCGCCGTCTTGCCCGGGACAATACGCGCCCTGCGCCCCCGGGGGAAGACGCGCCGCGCGCCGCGTGCGGGCGCGCGATGCAGGCTGCACCGCGGCGGCCGCTGGCACACGGTCCCGACGCTGCCCTGCGATAGCCGGCCCGCGCGAGCCGCGAAATCGGTT
>JBCCMR010000283.1:0-4064 GCA_039026255.1 Pseudomonadota bacterium | reverse complement strand
CGCTTTGACCGGCTTCCTGACCTCCGCTCCCGCCAGTTTGATCTGTGTCGTCGCTCATGGAGTTTGCCTGCCATTGCCCTTTATATATTGACGTTTTTATAGCAAAGCGCCGTTATCCCCGCAAGCGGCGCAGGGAAGTCCACAGGCTTTGTCTTGCACTTCCGAAGCCTTCGAACCGGTGAATGCGAGCCGTGCGCCAGCAGGTGCCAGAGGTAAGACACAGGTCCCGCCTTCTTCTCTGTAAAAATACTCAAAAGCGCGGCCGTCGGCAGTCGCGCCGTCCGCGATGGGCCGCCCTAGAACGGGATTTCGTCGTCCAGATCTGAATTTCCGCCGCCATAGCCGCCACCGCCGCCGCTTTGGCTACCGCCGCCGTAGCCGCCGCCGCTGTCATAGCCGCCCCCCACGCTACCGCCCCCGCCGTATCCGCCGCCGCCCCCGCTGCCGCCTTCGCCGCGTCCATCAAGCATGGTGAGCGTGCCGCCGTAGTTTTGGATGACAACTTCCGTGGAATAGCGGTCCTGGCCCGACTGATCTTGCCATTTGCGGGTTTGAAGCGCGCCCTCAACAAAGACTTTTGACCCTTTGCGCAGGTACTGTTCACACACCCGAACAAGGCCTTCGCTGAAGATAGCCACGGTGTGCCATTCGGTTTTTTCGCGATTTTCGCCGGTGTTTTTATCGCGCCAACGCTCGGAGGTGGCGATGCGCAGATTGCAGACCTTGCCGCCGTTTTGGAAGCTGCGCACCTCGGGGTCACGGCCCAGGTTGCCGATCAACATTACCTTGTTCAGACTGCCCGCCATGTCATTTGCCTCCGCTACTGGTGGCTCCTGTGTTAGCCAAAGGCCTCGGGCGCCGCAACCGCCCAGGGCTCCAGAGGCCGGTGTCTAGAATGCGACACAATCCAGCCGCGGCGGCCTGACATCCCAAGAGGCTTGGAAGAAGCCGGGTTTCACGGTAAGCAAACCAAAACGTTTCGGGGGCGATGAACGATGCGCAGGCTAGGGATCTGGGTACTTGCGGCTGCGATGGCCATCGCCCCGGCGATTGCCGCAGCCGACGTGATAAAGTCATCAAAGTCCCGGCGCACAATCTCAAAAGCTCACACAAAGCTGATAGATTCCCGCCTCGCCACCCAGTATTCAAGCTCTTCGCGGCTTTTGCCGGGCAACAATCGGCTCGATATCATCCCGCGCTACTCTGGGCGCTACAAGGGCGTCTACAAGCCCATGGCCGAAGCCGCCGCCCGTAAATTTGGGGTTCCGGTGGACCTCTTTAACCGGCTTGTGCAGCAGGAAAGCAATTGGAACCCGAAGGCCGTATCCCACAAGGGCGCCATCGGGCTCGCGCAGTTGATGCCTTTTACAGCGCGCAAATTGGGCGTGAACCCCCACGATCCGCGCCAGAACCTAGAAGGCGGCGCGCGATATTTGCGCCAACAATACAACAAGTTTCGGTCCTGGCGACTGGCGCTGGCCGCCTATAACGCAGGCCCCGGCGCGGTGGAAAAGCATGGTGGCATTCCGCCCTACAAGGAAACCCGGAATTACGTGAAAAAAATCATGGGGCGTTGAAGGCGACGGACGGGCCGCGCTGCCCACACCATGGGTGCCTTAATTCCGTTGTTGAACGTCTGGCGCTGCGCGGCCTTCGCCCCATGCTTCAACACCACACCGGAGCGCATATCCTAGCGCCACCTCAGGCTTCTTAGTCCGTGGCGCATTTGATCTGGGTTGCCAAAGAGCGCGATAAATGTTCTATTATTGTTCTCATTCCGGCACGCTGGCGGGAACGCTGCGGCGTCGCCGCCGGGCTTGCCGGACAAGGGCGCACAGGGGCTGGCACAGGCGATGTTTCGGACTAGTTCTTGCCTGTTGCAGAGGGGCAGACCGATGGCAGAGCTGAAAAACATCGAAATCCGCGGCGCGCGCGAGCACAATCTAAAATCGGTGGATGTGGACATTCCCCGCGATAAGCTGGTGGTCATCACCGGATTGAGCGGTTCGGGTAAGTCATCATTGGCGTTCGACACCATCTATGCCGAAGGGCAGCGACGGTATGTGGAGAGCCTCAGCGCCTATGCTCGGCAATTTCTGGACATGATGCAAAAACCCGATGTGGACCATATCGCGGGTCTTTCGCCAGCGATTTCCATCGAACAGAAAACCACGTCGAAAAATCCGCGCTCCACCGTAGGAACGGTCACAGAGATCTACGACTACATGCGGCTTCTCTTTGCCCGGGTGGGCACGCCCTACAGCCCGGCCACCGGTCAGCCCATCGAGGCCCAACAGGTCCAAGACATGGTCGACCGCATCATGACCATGGAAGAGGGCACGCGCGCCTATCTCCTGGCGCCTATCGTGCGCGACCGAAAAGGCGAGTACCGGCGCGAATTTGCCGAACTGCGCAAGCTGGGCTTCCAGCGGGTCAAGGTGGACGGTGAGTTCTACGAACTCGACAGCCCGCCGACACTCGACAAGAAATTCCGCCATAACATCGACGTGGTCGTCGACCGCATTGTGGTCAAAGAAGGGTTAGAGACGCGCCTCGCCGACAGCCTGCGAACTGCGCTCGACCTCGCCGACGGCATCGCCATCCTTGAAACCGCCCCGAAAGAGGGGGACCCGGACCGCATAACCTTCTCGGAAAATTTCGCCTGCCCGGTGTCGGGCTTCACGATCCCTGAAATCGAACCTCGGCTCTTTTCGTTTAACGCACCCTTCGGCGCCTGCCCGGACTGTGACGGGCTTGGGCACGAGTTGTTTTTCGACGAACGCCTGGTGGTGCCGGACGGATCAATAAGTCTCTACAACGGGGCCCTGGCCCCCTGGGCCAAGGGCAAATCCCCCTATTTCCGCCAGACCATCGAAGCCATCGCGCGCCACTACGAATTCGAAAAGGATGACCCCTGGCGCAAGCTGCCCGCCCATGTGCAGCAGGTCATGCTCCACGGCTCCGGCGACGACGAGATTCGCTTCCGCTATGACGAAGGCGGCCGCGTCTACGAGGTCACGCGCAGCTTCGAGGGCGTGATCCCCAACATGGAGCGTCGCTATCGGGAAACCGACAGCGCCTGGATCCGCGAGGAGTTTGAACGCTACCAGAACAACCGCCCCTGCGGCACCTGCGGAGGCTACCGCCTAAGGCCCGAGGCGCTGGCGGTGAAAATCGCCGGCTTGCATGTTGGCCAGGTGGTTGAGATGTCCATCGCCGAAGCCTACGCCTGGTGCGAAAGCGTACCGGAAACCCTGTCCAAACAGCGCAACGAGATCGCCCGCGCGATCCTGAAGGAAATCCGCGAACGGCTGGGCTTTCTGGTGAACGTTGGCCTGAATTATCTGACGCTGTCGCGATCGGCAGGGACGCTTTCGGGTGGTGAAAGCCAGCGCATCCGCCTGGCCAGCCAGATCGGCAGCGGCCTAACCGGGGTGCTCTACGTCCTCGACGAGCCTTCCATCGGGCTCCATCAGCGCGACAACGACCGCCTGCTGACCACGCTTAAGAACCTGCGCGACCAGGGCAACACTGTTATCGTCGTCGAACACGACGAAGAAGCCATTCGCGAAGCCGACTACGTTTTGGACGTGGGACCCGGTGCCGGGGTCCACGGGGGTGAGATTATCGCCCGCGGTACGCCTGCCCAGATCACCAAAGCCAAGGCTTCCGTCACCGGCCAGTACCTGCGCGGCGAAAAAGAAATCCGTATTCCCAGGGAGCGCCGCAAGGGCAACGGAAAAATGCTGACGGTGGAAGGGGCAACTGGCAACAACCTGCAGAACGTCACCGCGCATTTTCCCCTTGGCACGTTCACCTGCGTCACAGGAGTGTCGGGTGGCGGCAAATCCACTCTGACCATCGAAACGCTTTTTAAGACAGCTTCCATGCGGCTTAACGGTGCCAAACAGACGCCCGCCCCCTGCGAGGCGGTCAAGGGCCTACACCACCTAGACAAGGTGATCGACATCGACCAGCGCCCTATCGGGCGCACACCGCGGTCAAACCCGGCAACCTATACCGGCGCCTTCACCCCCATCCGCGATTGGTTTGCGGGCCTACCT
>JBCCMR010000282.1:0-4071 GCA_039026255.1 Pseudomonadota bacterium | reverse complement strand
CGGCTCGGTGAAGGAGGTGCCGACGTGTTTGGTTGTTCCAGCACAGCAAGCGTAGATGGTGTTGAGGTCCATCTCGTAGTTGTCGGTGATGTCGCGGGCCACCATTGGACGCTGAAGGAAGTGGATGTTGTCCAGGTTGTCGACGATGCGCGCGGCATCGAAGAGGTCCTGCAACTGGCTCTCGCGGTAGTCATTGTTTTCTACATCGACCACATGCACCGCCGCGCCTGCAGTCCCAAAATGCACGTTCTGGTCCGCCAGGTGCAGATCGTTTTGCCCGTCGCGAGAAAAAAGCGTCACCTCTTTGGCGGCTTTTGCCAGGGTGTCTTCGACCAGCGCACGGGGAAAGCGGAGACGCCCGTCATCGCCTAAAATCGCGCCGGCGCCTGTCAGGATTTCGATGCCCGAGGCGGGCGCTTCGCTGATACCGATGGTTTCAAGCGCGTCGAGAGCAGCGGTGTGGATCCGTTCGATCGCCGTTTGGGAAAGCGGCGCGTAGGTGCCGCCGGAGAGTCCGGCGCGGACTGGGCGGACGTGGTCTGCCAGGGGCGCGGCGCGCATGGCTTGGCGTGCCGCGCGGCCGCCCGCGCGACCGGCACGGCGGGGGGTGGAGGGTGCGTTCATGGGATGTCTTTCGCTACGGGTTCGGGTTGGGGCTTTGGTCAGCGCGCCTAGGCGCAGGCGGCAACCCGGGGCGACCCCCGTGCGGCGCGACCGCGGCCCGCGCCGATGACCAGCGCGATACGGCAGGCGCGGCACTGGCTGGTGAAGACTTGCGTGGCGGAAACGTCCTTCATGGAAAAAAGGCTACCGTTGCCTGGTGCGACGTCTTGTCGTTTTGCGCCATCGGTGTCGGTTTTGGCCTTGCCGCAGCGCGGCGCCGCTCGGTTTGGTTTTGGTAGGCGTTGATGGTCGCCGGGCGGTTTGACTCCCCGGCGGTGGCGGGCGATAGAAGGCCCATGACGCACCGTCACGCGATTGCCACAGCTGTCTTATTGGCCACTACCGCAGCGCTTCCACCGGAAGCGCGCGCAGGGACGGGCGACAACGGCGGTGACGCCGCCCGCCTAGCTGTTGTGACCTGTCTGGGCGAGATGGGCATGACCACAGATTGGGATGTGTGCCGTACACAGATGTTCGAACCCTGTGCCACTGGCCAAGTGGGCACTTCAGTGCACGTAGAATGTCTTCGTGTGGAACGGGACGGGTGGATGGGCACTATGGAGGCTGCGCGCATCGCGCTTGACCCGGTGCTCACCGAACAAAGCCGAACGGAGCTTGCCAGCTTAATCGGTCAGTGGTTTGGCTATCTCGGCAATCGCTGTGCCGCTGTCGCCTCGGAAAATCCCGCCGCCGGGGAGGCCGCCGTACTGGGCTGCGAGATAAGTGAGCTAGCGGGTTTAACGACGGAACTTATGGCCTGCGCCGCGGGGCGCTCTGTCGAGCCTTACTGCGTTTTGAAGGATCGCTGATGGGCCGCGCTTTGACCTGGGCCGCTCTTATGGCCGCTGTCACCGGAGCCCAGGTCCCGAACCCTGTGGCCGCCCAGGCAGTGGTCTACGATCCCGCGCACACCACCGCTTGCCTAACTAACGCCCCCCGACCAGACACGCGGCATGCCTGCATCGGGCGCGCAGCAGAGCGGTGCATGGAAAATACCCCAGGCGGTCAGTCTACAGTGGGCATTGTTGCTTGCCTCGATGCGGAACGTCAGTGGTGGGACGCCCGCCTCAACGCCGCCTACGCGGACGCCCGCACCCACGCGGCACGCATGGATGTGGCCAACCAATTGCCCACCGGGGTGACCCCCACGCCCACCCTGCTGCGGGATATGCAGCGCACCTGGATCACGTTTCGCGACCAAAAATGCGGCTACGAGGTCGCGCTGTGGGGCCCAGGCACTGGCGCCGGTCCTGCGGGGGTTCGCTGCCTCATGATTACGACGGCCGAACAGGCCATATTTTTGGAGATCACCCGCTGATGGATGATGACAAACCGCAAAAGACGCCGAACGACCCAGTACGAAGAACTGGGCAGACGCCGAACCCGGCCCCGGCTTCCGCCCCGGCTTCCGCCCCGGCACCGCCCCAGGGCCAGGCCGGTCGCACGGCAGCGCTTTTGGGGGATGCCATTCGCCGTCAAGAGGCGTTTGAGGCCCGCCGCCGGACCCGTCTTGGTGCCGGAGCAGAGGCGCTGACAGCACCGCTCGGCGCGGTGGTGGGCAAGATAGTGCCTGCCGAATGGGTGCTAAGCGGGCTCGCTGCCAGTGACAGCGCTGCCGGATGGACTCTGCCTGCCATGACCCACAATACCGATGATTTAGGTGCCTGTTCTGCGGCTGCCTTAGGCGTGCAGGGGTGGGCCCAGGGGTTAAACGCAGGTAGCGGCTTTGCCGCTGGGCTTGCGGGCGGGGCAGGGCTGGCGGTAGACGTGCCCGCGACGCTGGCACTTGCGGCGCGCAATGTGCGCGCCACCGGTGCGGCCTATGGGTTTGATCGGGATACCGAAGAGGAACGCGCATTCCGACTTATGGTGCTTGAAGTGGCGACGACCCAGGCGGGCGCCGCGCGCCAGGAAACGGTCGACCGCCTGGGCCGCGCGGCGGCGGTGCTAAGCGATCCTGTGGTGCGCGGCACGCTCGACCGCGGTGCCGATTGGGTGATGGACAAGATCGTCGAGCGGGTGGCGCGCCAGCTTGGCATTACCTTGGCAGGGCGCAAAATTGGCCAGGCGGTGCCTGTGATCGGCGGCGTGATCGGGGCCACCGTGAACGCCAGTTTCCAAGTGGATGTGGCCCGCGCTGCGCGTTTTGCTTTTGAAAAGCGTTGGTTGATGGCGCGGCGGCTTTTGCCGTCGCCGTCGGATGCCCCTGGCGACGCCGGTGACGGGGCCGCCGCGCGCCCCGGGCGCCGGGCCTAAGGGCGGCGCGCCGTGGGTGAGCCGACCATTGCGGACGCGTCTGCGCCGGCGCCCTCGCTGTCGGGAAAGGCTGCCCACCTGAGTGCGCTCGAAACCGTGCGCGCGGCGGCATTACAGGCCGCCCAGGGTGGCGGTGAACGCGCCCGCGTCCGCCACCTCAGAAGGGGAAAAATGCTTCCGCGGGAACGGGTTGCAAACCTTCTCGATCCGGGCAGCGATTTTCTGGAGATCGGCCTTTTTGCCGCGCACGGCATGTACGACGGCGCCGCCCCCGCCGCCGGTGTGATCGCGGGCGTGGGCCGCGTGCACGGCCGCCAGGTCATGGTCGTGTGCAACGACGCCACCGTGAAAGGCGGCACCTACTACCCGATGACCGTGAAAAAACACCTGCGCGCGCAAGAGATCGCCCAGGCGTGTGAGCTACCGTGCATCTATCTGGTCGACTCCGGCGGGGCGAACCTGCCGAACCAAGACGAGGTTTTCCCAGATCGCGACCACTTTGGGCGTATTTTTTACAACCAAGCGCAGATGAGCGCGCGGGGCATTGCCCAGATCGCAGTGGTTATGGGGTCCTGCACCGCCGGTGGCGCCTATGTGCCTGCTATGTCGGACGTGGCGATCATCGTGCGTGACCAGGGGACAATTTTTCTGGCCGGGCCGCCCCTAGTGAAGGCCGCCACCGGCGAAGTGGTCAGTGCCGAGGACCTGGGCGGCGGCGATGTGCACACGCGCGCCTCGGGCGTTGCCGACTACTTAGCCGAAGACGATGCCCATGCTCTGGCCCTGGCGCGCCAGGCGGTCGCATGGCCCGCGGCCTGCATCTTTTGCGCAATCTCGCGAGAAACGCCGATGACGTTACCGTTGACCGATAGAACAGAAAGCGCGTGCAGTTCTGCAGCCGTTCCGCCCAGACCCAAAGCGCTTGCCACGGGTACCGCCGCCAACATGTGCGCGGCATCCAGTTGGCCGAAACACAGGCTGTCCCGCAGGCTCGACCAAGATGGGAAAGCTTGCAGATGCAGGTCGAGCCCTTCGTCGCGTGCAAAACCCATTTCATGGCAACAAATCAGCGGCGCGGCGTCGACAAGTGGGATAAATCCGACGTCAAGGCGGGTGCGGTTCACGACAACAGCCCTGCTGACGCTACCAAGG
>JBCCMR010000281.1:0-4071 GCA_039026255.1 Pseudomonadota bacterium | reverse complement strand
GTGGCGCTTGGCCTTGTGGCCGCCGCCGCTGCAAGCACCGCAATGGCCGGTGGCCACGGCATCGATCTCGAAGGAAAAACCGTTGAGTGGGTGATCCCGTTCTCTGAAACCGGTGGGTCCGCAAAATGGGCCAACTTCTACGCACCGCTGCTGAGCGAGGCGCTTCCGGGCGAACCCACCGTTGTGGTGAAGTTCATGCCGGGCGCAGGCTCCACCAAAGGGGCCAACTGGTTCCAGGAGCAGGACTTCGCCGACAGCGAAGGCACACTGATCTTCGGCTCTTCGGGCTCGACGCAGTTCCCCTACCTGCTGGGCGACCCCCGGGTGCGCTACGAATACGGCGACTGGAACGTGGTGCTTGCGTCCGGCACGGGTGGCGTGGCCTATCTGCCCCCTGACCTGGCGGCGATGATGAACGGGCTCGACGCTACGCCGCTTCAGGGAACTGACTTTATCTACGGCTCCCAAGGGGCGACGCGCCTCGACCTGGTGCCGCTTCTGGCCTGGGAAATGCTGGGACTGACGGTGGAACCTGTCTTTGGCATCAAAGGCCGCGGCGACGGGCGCCTGATGTTTGAGCGCGGCGAAGCAAACATAGACTACCAGACCTCCTCTTCATTCTTGTCGGGCGTGACCCCGCTGGTTGAAGCCGGCACAGCCGTGCCAATGATGTCCTGGGGCGCACTGGACGCCGACGGCAACATCGTGCGCGATCCGACCTTCCCGGACATGCCCACCTTCAAAGAGGTCTGCGACGCCACCCCGTCCTGCGAAACCAGCGGCGACCAGTGGGACGCCTGGAAAGCTTTCTTCGTAGCCGGATTCCCCGCCCAAAAGATGGTGTTTTTGCCTGCCGGTGCGTCGAACGACGCCATCGTGACCTACACCGCAGCATTTGAGGCGGTGAAAGCGCGAGCCGATTTCTCCGAAATCAGCTCGGGCCGGTTGGGTAAGTACCCGCAGATGACCGGCTCTGAGGCCCAAGGCGCCATGGACTCCGCCACAAAAGTGCCCGCCGAGGCGCGCGCGTTTGTGACCGGCTGGCTCCAGGACCGTTACGGCGTTTCGCTGAAGTAACCGACTTTTCGCGGCCCTGCCCACCCGTGCAGGGCCGCGGATTTCGCGCACGCGGATGGCTGGCCATGGGGGACGGACACCGAAGGCAACGCCCTGACGGCCAGCGACCAAGACAGGGGCAAGCGATCCGAAAATAGGGGTCGCCGAGACTTATCCGGGCCTGGGACCGACGCTCTGGCCTGAAACGGATCAGAGGACGAGCACGCTGCGCCGTGCCACCTCGCCAGGCCCCTAAAGGGCTGCAACAAAAGGGGGAGAGCTATGGAAGGTATCGCACTTGCGCTGCCCGCGTTGGCGGACGCCATCACACTAATCGCGCAACCTATTGTCCTTGGATATCTAGTGTTGGGAGTGGTGATGGGCCTTTGCATCGGGGTCTTCCCGGGCTTGGGTGGCATTGCCGGGCTTTCGCTTCTATTGCCGTTTATGTTCGGCATGGACCCGGTGCTAGGCTTGGCACTGATGGTCGGCATGATTGCGGTGGTTCCCACCTCGGACACTTTCGCAAGCGTACTTATGGGCATACCCGGATCCTCGGCATCCCAGGCGACGGTACTGGACGGCTTTCCGCTTGCAAAGAAGGGACAAGCCGCCCGCGCGCTCAGCGCTGCTTTTGCGTCTTCGCTTTTTGGCGGGCTGGTAGGCGCGACCTTCTTGACGGTCTTTATCCTGGTGGCGCGGCCTATCGTGCTAGAATTTCGAACGCCCGAGCTGTTGATGATCACGCTTTTTGGCCTGTCGATGGTTGGCATCCTGGCCGGGCGCATCGCGATCAAGGGGATTGTGGCAGCTGGGCTTGGCATGATGGTGGGGACCATCGGCGAAGGCGACAGCGCCGGCGCCCTGCGTATGGCAAGCTATGACCTGCCTTACCTAGTGGACGGCTTCAAACTGGTCATCGTGGGCTTGGGCATCTTTGCCGTGCCCGAAATCGTCGCTTTGTTGCGCCAGGATAAGGCGATCTCGGACCGCGCCATCCTTTCGGGCGGTTGGCTAAGCGGCATCCGCGCCTGGGCGGCCAATATTTGGCTTAGCGTGCGCTGTTCGATCATCGGGGTTCTGGTGGGCGTGATCCCGGGGCTGGGCGGATCGGTTGTCGACTGGATTGCCTACGGCCACACGGTACAGACCACAAAAGACAAATCCAAATTCGGCAACGGCGAAATCCGCGGTGTGATCGGGCCTGAAAGCTCCAACAACGCGAAAGAGGGCGGCGGCCTAGTGCCGACGCTGCTTTTCGGCATCCCAGGATCAGGGTCCATGGCCATCTTTATCGGGGCCATCGCTCTCTTGGGGTCGGGCAATATCGAAGTCGGCCCCTCGATGCTGAAAAACAACCTAGACATCACCTATTCCATCGTCTGGCTTTTGGCCCTGGCGAACGTGGTGGGCACGCTTATCTGCATCGCGGCATCGGGCGGGATCGCAAGACTGACGTCGGTGCCATTTGTGCTCTTGGCGCCGTTCATTTTTATGATCATCAGCTTTGCGGCCTTCCAGTCCGGCCAGGATATCATGGACTTGGTCGCGCTATTTGCAATCGGGCTTCTAGGCATTCTGATGCGGCGTTTCGACTGGTCGCGTCCGGCATTCCTGATCGGCTTTGTGCTGTCGAACCCGGCCGAAACCTATGCCAACCAGGCGGTGCAAATCGCCCGGTCCCGGTTCCGCCGCGGCTTTGAAGAAGGTATCGACTACATCTTTTCGCCCATCGTGATCATACTGATCATCATTACGATTATTTCTATCGTTGTTGGCCTGCGCCAAGCCAAAAACATCATGGCCGAAGGTGCCGTTCCATCCGGTCGCAAGCGCGCGCCGCTGATCTTTCTTCTGGTGATCTTGGGTTACCTTGTGGTGGCATTCACAAACGCCGCGATGATCCCCGATTTTGCCAGCGCGGACCGGGTATTCCCGACGTTTGTGGCCGGGGTTGCCATCGTGGGGGCGGTGATCCTGCTTATTCAGATGATGATACGCGACGAAAGCCACGCGCTCTTTGCGGACCAGGAGGCAGGCGAAGGTGCCGCGGAACTACGGTCGCTTTGGCCAACACTTGCCTGGTTTGCGGGACTACTTGTTCTGACCGGGCTTCTGGGCTTCATTCTTGCCTTGGCGATCTTCCTTGTGGCCTTTATGCGCCTGCGCGCCGGGCGCAGTTGGGGTTTTGCTGCAGCCTATGGCGCGGCGGGCATCGCGTTTATGTGCGCCATGGCCTGGGCCCTGAACCGCGACTTCCCACCGGGCCTGCTACAGTCCTTCGTGGACCTGCCCTGGCCGCTGACCTGAGGGGTTCACCGATGACCCGCCAGACCGAGATACCCTTTCTTTTTATGCGGGGCGGCACATCGCGGGGGCCGTACCTGGCCCGCGCAGACCTGCCCGAGGACCGCGAAACGCTGGCCCAGGTGCTGATCGCGATGGTAGGTTCCGGCCACCCGCAAAACATCGACGGGATCGGCGGCGGCACAGCGGTCACAACCAAGGTGGCGAAGCTGTCGACGTCCGCCGAAGACTGGGCCGACGTGGATTACTTCTTTGCCCAGGTGAGCGTGACCGACCGCCTGGTGGATTTCAAACCCACCTGCGGGAACATCCTAGTGGGGGTAGGGCCTGCAGCGCTGGAGCTGGGGCTTTTGCCCGCCCGCGACGGCACCACGCCGGTGCGCATTCGCGCCGTGAACACCGGCGCGCGGGTCGAAGCCCACGTGGCCACCCCGGGCGGCGCGGTGACCTACGATGGCGCCACCGCCATCGACGGGGTGCCGGGCCAGCACGCGCCGATTGGCCTGTCGTTCATGGACGTCACCGGCGGGGCCACGGGCGCGATGTTCCCCACGGGGAAGCGGCGCGACACCTTCCACGGGGTCGAGGTATCCTGCGTGGACGTGGCCATGCCGATGGTGATCGCCAGCGCCGATGCCTTCGGGCTGACCGGGTTTGAAACCGCCGAAGAGTTGGACGCCAACCGCGCCTTCTTCGCCCGCATGGAAG
>JBCCMR010000280.1:0-4102 GCA_039026255.1 Pseudomonadota bacterium | reverse complement strand
TGCATCAGCACCAGGTGCACCGGACCCCGGGCCCGCGCCGGGGCGCCCTTTGACGCCTCTTCAAGGCGCGTGGCGATGGAGCCCACGGCCTCGGGCGCGTTGAGAAAGACCTTGAGCCCGGCGCTCGCTGCGTTGGCCACCGCCGCATCCACCGGCTGCACCCCCCGGGCCAAAAGCTTGAGCTGGTCAGCCTCAAGCGTGGCCTCCACCGTCAGCACCACGCTTTGCCCGGCCACCAACAAGTCTCGCGCCACTTCGAGCGTGTCGGAAAAAATCGTCACCTCGTAAAGCCCTGTCGGGTCGCTGAGTTGCACAAACGCAAAACGGTTGCCCCGCGCGCTTTTGCGTTCCTGGCGGCCGGCCACGGCACCGGCGATCTTGGCGGCCACGGCGCCCCCGCGGGCCTTCTGTTCCAACTCGCTCAGCGTCAGCACACCTTGGCGTTTGAGCGCGCCCTGATAGTCGTCGAGCGGGTGCCCAGAGAGGTAAAACCCCACGCCCTGATGCTCTTCCGAGAGCCGCTCCATAGGCAGCCAATCTTCGGGCATGGGAAGGCGGGGGGCAGGCAGGTCTTCTCCGCTGTCACCAAAAAGTCCGCCCTGGGCGCTGGTTTTTGCCTCAAAGGTGGCCGCCGAATAGGCGATCAGCGGGTCCACCGACGCCAGGCATTTGCGCCGATTGGCATCAAGTTCGTCAAAGGCCCCGGCCCGGGCCAACATCTCTAGCGGTCGTTTGCCCACCCTCTTCAGATCGACCCGGCGCGCCAGATCGAAAAGGTCCTGGAACCGCCCCTCGGCGCGCGCCTCTTCGATCAGGCGCATAGCCTCGACGCCCACGTTTTTCAGCGCGCCCAGCGCGTAACGCACCTGCCCGCCCGCCACGGAAAAGACCGCGCCGGATTTGTTCACGCAGGGCGGCACGACGATGATCCCCATGCGGCGCGCCTCGTCCACGTAGGTGGCCAGCTTGTCGGTCAGGTGGATGTCGCAATTCATCACCGCGGCCATGAATTCCACCGGGTGATTGGCCTTCAACCAGGCCGTCTGGTAGCTAACCCCCGCGTAGGCCGCCGCGTGCGATTTGTTGAACCCGTAGTTGGCGAACTTGTCCAACAGGTTCCAAACCTCGATGGCCTTCTTTTCATCGACCCCGTTCTCGGCCGCACCTTTGAGGAATTTGGGCCGCTCGGCGTCCATGGCCTCTTGGATTTTCTTGCCCATGGCGCGGCGCAAAAGGTCAGCCCCCCCCAGGGAATACCCCGCCATTTCCTGGGCGATCTGCATGACCTGTTCCTGGTAGACGATGATGCCTTGGGTTTCGTCTAGGATGTGGTCGATACTGGGGTGGAGCGTGTCCCGTTCCGAGAGGCCATTTTTAACCTCACAGAACTTCGGAATGTTCTCCATCGGTCCCGGCCGGTAAAGTGAGACCAACGCGATGATGTCTTCGATGCAGTCCGGTTTCATGCGCCGCAGCGCGTCCATCATGCCCGAGCTTTCCACCTGGAAAACCGCCACTGTTTTGGCGCTGGCATAAAGCGCGTAGGTCGCCGGGTCATCGAGCGGGATCGCGTTTATCTCGTCCTCGGCCCCCTCGGGCGGGGTGTAAAGGACCGTGCCGTCCGGACCGATATGGAGCGCCCGTCCCTGGTTGCCGATCAGCTCCACCGCGTTTTGGATAACTGTCAGGGTCTTCAACCCCAGGAAGTCGAACTTCACAAGCCCCGCCTGTTCCACCCATTTCATGTTGAATTGGGTGGCGGGCATGTCTGAACGGGGATCGCGGTAAAGCGGCACCAGTTCGTCCAGGGGGCGGTCGCCGATCACCACCCCGGCGGCGTGGGTAGAGGCGTTGCGCAGAAGCCCCTCAACCTGGCCCGCGTAGTCGAGCATCCGGCCCACGACCTCTTCCGATTTGGCCTCTTCGCGCAGGCGCGGCTCGTCGGCCAGCGCTTTGTCGATGCTCACCGGTTTGACGCCTTCCACCGGGATCAGCTTCGACAGGCGGTCCACCTGGCCGTAGGGCATCTGCAAGACGCGACCGATGTCACGCACGGCGGCCTTTGACAAAAGCGCGCCGAAAGTGATGATCTGACCCACCTTGTCGCGGCCGTATTTCTCTTGCACGTAGCGTATCACGTCTTCGCGCCGGTCCATACAAAAGTCGATGTCGAAGTCGGGCATGGATACCCGTTCGGGGTTCAAAAAGCGCTCGAAAAGAAGCGAATAGCGCAGCGGATCCAAGTCCGTGATCGTTAGCGCGTAGGCCACCAGGCTCCCAGCGCCCGACCCGCGCCCCGGGCCCACGGGGATATCCCGTTCTTTTGCCCATTTGATGAAGTCGGCGACAATTAGAAAATACCCGGGAAAGCCCATGCCCTCGATAATGCCCAGCTCAAAGTCGAGCCGCGCCTGGTAGTCTTCGACGCTTGCTGCATGGGGGATGACGGCAAGCCGGTCTTGCAACCCTGCGTTCGCTTGGCGGCGCAGTTCTTCGACTTCGTCGGCGGCAAACTCTGGTAGGATCGGGTCGCGGGTAGTGGCGCGAAAGCTGCAGCGGCGGGCGATCTCTACGGTGTTTTCCACCGCCTCTGGCAAGTCTCGGAAAAGCGCCGCCATCTGATCTTGGGTTTTAAAATAGTGCTCCGGCGTCAGGCGCCGGCGCGGCTCTTGCTGGTCCACGTATGCGCCCTCGGCGATGCATATCAGCGCGTCGTGGGCGTCATACATTTCGGCCCGGGGGAAATAGACGTCGTTTGTGGCCACCAGCGGCAGTTCCATATCGTAGGCCATCTCGACGAACGCGCGTTCGGTTGCGGCCTCGGGTGCCCAGGGCGTCCCATCGGGGTTGGGGTGGCGCTGAAGCTCCACGTAGAGGCGGCCCTCAAAGACCTCCGCGATGCGCTCCATTAGGCCGCGGGCAGCAGGCATCTGCCCGTCCTGGATAAGCGTGCCCAGGGGTCCAAGCGCGCCGCCGGTCAGGCAGATCAGCCCAGCGCTATGGGCCGCCAGTTCATCCAGAGTCACATGGGGCGTGGCGTCGCCCGACATCAGGTAAGCGCAGGAATTCAGCTTCAAGAGGTTCATATACCCCGCCTCGTCCTGGGCCAAAAGCACAAGGGACCGCGGCAGCGGGGCTTTAGCGCCCGGGCGCGGGGCGTCTGCGTAGGCGAGCTCAACCTGGCAGCCGACAATAGGCTGCACCCCTGCATTGGCGGCGGTTTCGCTAAATTCGAGCGCGGCAAAAAGGTTGCCGCTGTCAGTAACGGCCACTGCGGGCATCGCATCGGCGGTACACATCTCAGGCAGCTTTTTCACCGCGACAGCGCCTTCCAACAGCGAATAGGCGGTGTGCAGGCGCAGGTGGATGAAACGGGGCATCATGGTCATAGCGGCACCCTAGGGGCTTTGGCGCCCGGGGGATATCCCTGCCGCGGCGACATAGGGTTGCGGCCCAGCCGATTGTTTCCATAAATGCAACAAATGACCTGGGCGACCCATGACCTGCCTTTTTACCAAAGTCTTCGGCGAACGGAACACCGGCGCGACCTACCTGGAAAAGCTTGTGGCAAAGAACTTTGCCACGGACCTTTTGCGCGGCGATTTCGGCGTGGACCGGCGGGTGCTGCGACTTGTGCTGCAGGCGCACAAACCCCGCGCCCGCCCGGCCGAGACGTCTCGCCTGGCAGACCAGTACCACGAACGCATCCTTTATTCAGATTTCGGGCTAAAACATGCGGCCCCGCCTGTAGATGTGATCCGAGCGGCGGCCCACAGCAAGAGCACGCTATTTTTGCTGATCACCAAGCATCCGGTGTTCTTTCTTGCCTCGCTCCACAACCGGCCCGAGAACCCGCTTTTGCAAAGCGACAGCCAAGCATTTGACCAGTTTATAACCGCCCCCTGGCCGGTGGCTGCCCGGGACAATCTGGGGGAGGCCCCTTTGGAAAGCCCTATCGAGCTTTGGTCACGCAAGATGCGCGGCTACCTGGCGCTGATGGGTGCCGCAGAGAACGTTTTGCACATCCGCTACGAGGACCTTCTGTCGGACTTTTCAGGGCAAATGGACCGCATCGCCGATTATATCCCGGCGGTAGGCGGCG